>CALDTA010000369.1:0-3445 GCA_937924455.1 uncultured Deinococcales bacterium | reverse complement strand
TATTACAAACTAGCATTCTTTTGTGCAATGTAGTTGATAAACTCATTCCAGTAGCTACCAAGGGTAGTCCACGGATTTGGGATAGTATCGTCAGTGACAAAGACATAATCTATCTTTCTTGAGTAAGCTAGATCAACTGCTTGTTTCATGCTGTTTACATTGGTAGATGTATGAATCATGATCGATGTGGCAGGATCACTAGCTGCACCTTGATATCCAAAAACAGCGAAGTCATCCCATCTATCCTCGAAGAATTCATAGATTAGGGCGATATTGCAAAAGTCGTTGGTGATAGGAATCTCGATGTTTGTACCAGCATTAACAACAAATTTACCATTGCCAAAAACTGATTGAGCATAAGTACAAATTTGTTCATAGTAATTTGCTTCACCTGGTGTTGATATCTTAATTTCATCAAAGAAAACGCCATCTAAACCTTCACAGTTAGCAAATCTATCAATATTTGCTTTAACAGTACTGATGGCTGTTCGGGTATAACCAGTTGCAATATAGCCAACTGTATCAACACCTACTTGCTGTAGATTGCCTAACGTAGCAGCAAAGCTTTCTTCTCGGCAGCCTTCAATGCCACCAATAACAGGATTGACAACAACTGTAGTTGCTACTGTTTGTGCTGTTGAAATAACTTGATTCCAAGGTGTGATGTCTTGTGCAGGGTCGATGTAAATCGGAAGTAGTACTTCAACGGGCTTTACAGGTGCATAAATTTGCTCGCTTGATAACGGTGCAGGTGTATCAACTGTTAGGTAACAATAGTCATAAGTTGCATTGTTCTCGGTGTAAAAACCAACGGTTACAAATTGCGTGTTTGCAGGGGCTTGTAACTCTAAGCGCCACTGACGACTACTAGTATTAAGTGTTTGTACTTCTGTAGCTAAACTTTGGAAGCCTGCGTCCAACATATTGAGTGTAAATACACTGTAGGTTGGAAGGTTCATTTCACCTTTACACGTTAGTGTATAGGTTTGTCCAGCTTGAGCAACAAGTTCTTGATAAAAACAAACACCAGGAATAATATCTAGCTGACCACCAGAAATAGTTGTGCTGTTTGGTGCGCAGTTAATCCAACCACCAGTTGCACTATTAAATGTAGGATTCACCAGTAGGTTATTTGCAGCTTGAGCACTTTCATTGTCAGTTGGGTGTGAGTCTGGGTATGGGAACAAGCTACCATTTGGCTGAGGTACTGGTGTTGTGATTGTTGCTACACCTTCTGGTATGGCATCACTTGTCAGTACGCACTCTTGGTGTGTTGCGTTACCTTCGCTATAGAAGGTCACAGCTACATAGCGTGCATTTGCGGGTGCAGTTTGTGCTAGGTTAATTGTTTGAATGTTTGTTGATGTAACAGCTTTAGTGTCACTAGCAATCGTAGCCCAAGAACTATTCAGAATCGATAATGTTACTGCGGAATATACGCCAGCATTTGCTGAACTTTGACAACTTAGTGAATAGTTCGCGCCAACCTCTGCAGCTTGTGTTTGATATACACAAGAGGTTGCTTGCATATTTAAGTTGCCAGATGCGATGTTGTAGGCACTAGCATCTCCACAACTGAACCAGTCACCCTGTGAGTTGAAACTGCTATTGCTAAGCATGTTTGAAGGGCTTGGTGTTGGTGGGGTAGTATCGTCAATCTCTTCTGTGAATGAACAGTTGTCCACTAAGATTGCTCCGTCAGTATAAAACCATACTGAAGCGAAGGTACTATTTGCTGGTGTAGTGATTGTAGAGGTGTATTCGGTCCAAGCACTACCTGTAATTTGGCTTTCAGGAGCAGCAGCAAGAGCGCCATAGCTTGAATCTAAAACACTAAAGCCTGTTCCTGACCAGCCTGTTGCATCAACAAGTTTTGCTTGGCAACTGAGTGTATAGGTTGCATCTGGTTGGAGTACTACATCTTGGTACATACAGCCGTTAGCAATTTGTAGTGCAAGTCCACTTAAAGCGTCATTGCTCGGTGTGAGCGCAGCACCACAGCTTTGCCATGAGTTTGTGCCACTTTCAAAACTTGGGTTTGCAAGAAGGTTTGGACCTGTTGCAGTGGTTGTGAGAGTATTATCTCCTCTAGCTGCAGTTACAGCAGCCATTATGTTTGGGGCGGATGTGTTGTTGTCAATCTGAGTTAGGTTTGTATCGGTAACACTTTGCTGGCATCCAGCTAAAAACAGTGCAAGTAGCAATACAAAAGCAAACTTTAGAAAGACCTTACGATCTTCTAATAGCATTATTTTCTCTCCCTAAAGAAAAAACTGTTGTGTAGACCCCCGCCGTTCTTAATAGTAGATGGGAGGAGTTTCCAATCTATTACAATTAGCTAAGAATCTTGTCATAAAAGAATAATATGACTCCTGCCTTAAGTAGTGGTTAAGGCAGGAGTCATGAAGTAGTGGATTTATTTTTAAAGTATGAGGTATGGGTGCGTCCCGCTAAAGGTTGAACGTATATCTAAAGAAATAATCTGATATTCAACTTTAGTAAGGACGCACCTTGGAAGTTTTTCGAAAAGCGAAAAAACTTCTATTTGCGTTGAATCTCTTTCCAACCTTGGATGGGACGCACCCTGAGGTATAGGTAAGTGCGAGACTGCTGTAAGTGTGATACCGAAGTGAATCAAGAATGTCATAATCACAAACAAAATGAAATCTTAGAAAATGCTTCCCCCTCGGTTTTTCTGATGCAGTATCTGACAACTATTGGATTGCGACATTTATCTTTCAGGTTAGTATGACACTCGGTAAAAGAGCAAAAAGTTAGTATAGATTAGCATTACTTTTACTTTGTTTGTATGGGCTTAATCGCTTTACACCTTTGGCAAAGCCAAAGCATTCATTTACACTATAGCTATGAAGACAATAGCTACGAATATAATAGCTAGTAAGATAATAGTTAAGAAGACAATTCGGTGGGGAATACTCGGTACAGGCTGGATTGCTACACTTTTTGCCGAAGGTTTAAATGATCTTCCAGATACAGAATTAGTCGCAGTTGGTTCTCGCAGTCAAGCCAGTGCTGATGAATTTGCAGATAAGTTTGGCATTTCAACTCGACATGCCAGTTATGAAGCGTTAGCTAAAGATCCAACTATAGATGTGGTGTACGTATCTTCGCCGCACACCTTGCACAAAGAACACAGCATGTTGTGTATGGCAGAAGGTAAAGCCGTGCTTTGCGAAAAGCCATTTACGCTCAATGCAGCAGAGTCCAAAGAGATGATTGACTTTGCTCGAGCCAACAATATATTCCTAATGGAAGCCATGTGGACTCGATTCCTACCACATATGAAGCAAATCAAGTCCTTGATTGCAGATGGGGCAATTGGAGAGCCGCGAATGCTGCAAGCTGACTTTGGCATGGCTTTTCCTTTTAACCCTGAGCATAGATTATTTGATATCGAGCTAGGTGGTGGTGCCTTGCTTGATGC
>CALDTA010000368.1:0-3553 GCA_937924455.1 uncultured Deinococcales bacterium | reverse complement strand
ATAGTTTCAGAAGTTATGGGATTTGATAAGTGTATCTTTAGAATAGCTATAACAATGCTTAAAATAGTACGTTATATAAAGATACACCAGTAATGTAATTGGGAGTAAAAAATTTTGTAGATGGGGTGAAAGGATGATAGGTACACCACTAGGTACGCTACGTCAGATAGGTACACTACGCACGATAGGTACGCTACGCAAAATAGGTGCGCTACGCAAGATAGGTACACGCCAAAACCGAAGCAGTCTGTTAAAAACATTGTTGTTTTTAGCTTTAGGGTCTGTTCTATGCTTTAACAGCTTTAGCCTTGCACAAGAAACAACAGCAGAGCCGTTATCAACTGAAGAACTGGCCAACGTTCAAGAACTTATCGATCAAGCAATCAAAACTGATAACCAATTGGTAAAGCTGCTTGGTGCACAAATTCAAGATGCGGCTGAAGCACAACAAGAAATCGATGCACTGAGTGCTAGTCTTGCAGCAAAAACACAAGAGGTTACAACGCTTCAAACTGAGTCAGATAATCTCAAATCACAATATGCAGGTCTTTCAGGAGAGCTTGATGGTTCAAAACAAGAAGTTGCTGCGCTCCAAGAGCAAATTGCCGAAAGAGCTAATGAACTACAGGTTGTCATTCAAGAAAGAGATATTATCCAATCTGCATTTGCCAGAGTTCAAGACACTGCTGACAAGGGTAAAGTTCGCATTGCTGAACTTGAAGAATTACAAACAACTAATACTGCTACTATCGAAGGCTTGCAAGAAAGAGTTAGCTCTTTAGAAGCGCAGTATCAGGCAGCAATCGTCAGTGCAGAGACAATCAAAGAAGAAGCACTGAAAGTACCTGCTATTCAAGATAGGCTTTCTAGTTTAGAAGTTGAAAATACAAAATTACAAGATCATATTCAGCGTGTCACAAACTCTCGTAACCGTCTAAAAATAGAACATGAACGTACACTCTTAGAAATCGACAGCTTCGAACAAGCTATGACAGATGCAATTTTCAGAGCAAATGCACTCGAAGCACAGCTTCGTAGCGCTGGATCGGCATCTGACGGTCAATTACAAAGTCTACGCCAACAATATGCTGACGCCCAAAGCCAAATCTTTTCTCTTGAAGGTTCACTTGAAGGCGCACGTGGTGAGGTAACCCGTTTACAGTCTCTACTTGAGGGAAGTGAGGCTGGTGAATTAACGCAGAACCTGTCAACAAAAGATGCTGAAATCAGCTCATTAAAAGACCAAGTTGCCACCTTAAGAACAACTATCATTAATCTGCCAAATTCAGATCAATTACTAACCCTAGAACAAGAACGAGATACCCTCAAACAAGAACTAGATACTGTCAAAGCTCAATTATCAAACTTTCAAGCAAATGCAGCAGCAGCTAGTATCGCCAATAGTGGTGCCACAACAACAACAACGAGCACTGTTGAATCAACCCCTGCACTAGCTGCACCACTTGTTCCAACTGCTGCTAGTGAATTACCTGCTGATTTAGACCAAGCTAAGGCTTATGCAACGCTAAAACTCAACGAGTACTACTTATTCAGAGATAAGGTGACTGATTTAGGTGCTAATGTAACACTGCTCGAGCTCAACCAACGAGAAGAAGCATTGCTAAACCTACAAGAAGCACAATCGCATGTCGCTAACCTTATGGGTGCTGAAATCCATACCGTTCAGCCTGGCGATAGTCTAACTGCAATTTCTTCTTCGATCTACGGTAGTATCAATCGTTGGGAAGATATTCTTGCAGAAAATAGCTACATCATTGATAATCCAGATTTGATTTTCCCTGGTTTCCAGCTCATTATTCCACAGTAAAAACAGTAAGATTGACGGTTTACCAGATTTCGTGTATCGACTTGTGTAGTCCCTGATTTAATCAGTTTGACTTAAACCAATACACACGAAATCGGAAACCTTCTAAGATTTACTAAAACTCAAAACTTTAAGATGCGACCTTAGTTTAGTCGCATCTTTTTTTATTAGCTTTTGCTCGCTAGCATCTCACTAGCATCTTCCCAAGCTTGCATTTTTTCAGTCAAGGCTGTATCCAAATCCCCATGTTTTTGAGCAACATCAGCAAGTTCCTGATGACTCAGCAAAGCAGGATTTTGTAACTTTTCATTCACTTCAGCAAGTTGTTCTTCAAGTTCTGAAATTTCTTCTTCCAGACTTTCTATAGTGCGCTCGAGCTGCCATTTAGAGGGCGTCTTAACCTTTTCTTCTTGAGTAGCTGCCTCTTGAGCTTTCTGTTTTTTCTTATCCTTTGCAGCTTCTTTGTGACCATCTTCAAGCTGCTTGCGCTTAAATTGGTAATACTCCCAATCACCTGCATAGTCTATCCACTCACCATCTCGCAAATCCCAGATGATATCAGTTGTCTCAGCAATAAAGCGTCTATCGTGCGAGACAACCAAAAGCGTACCTGTATAAAAATCCAGAGCCTCTTCAAGTGCTTCAATCATTTCAACATCTAAGTGGTTGGTCGGTTCGTCTAAGACCAAAAAGTTATATTCACCCAAAGTCAGTTTGAGCAATGCCAAACGAGCACGTTCTCCACCTGATAAATCTTTAATTAACTTAAATTGGGCGTCATAAGGAAAGAGGAAATTGCCAAGCATATTGTGTGCTTCGATATCGCCAACCATTCGCATAAGTTCATCTGCTAAGGTCAGTTCAGGGTCTACACCTTTAAGCTCTTGATCGTAATAACCAACTTTAACCCGAGCACCAAAAAGAAGCTCTGCTGTATGGTCATCGCTAGCTATTTCACCCATGATTGTTTTCAAAAAGGTTGACTTACCAGCACCATTAGACCCAACAAGCGCAATACGTTCACCACGGCGCATTGTAAAATCTACATCTTTAAACAATGGTTTATCAAAACTCTTACTAAGGTTCTTGGCTTGCAGGACAATATCGCCACTTTCAGCACACTCAAAGCTAAACCGTGTGGTGCGCTCAACCATATCAGCATCGCCAATCATTTGGTCACCAAGACGTGCTAAACGCTTTTCCATAGACTTAGCGCGACGGTGCAACTTTGCATTTTGCCTTGCCCACTTTTTCATCTGCGTGGCAGAAGCTTCTAGTTTGTCGTAAGCTTTTTGCTGATTTTGCCGTGTTGCTTCTTCTAAGCGTAGCTGTTCAATGCGAGCTTCACGGTATTTTGTGGGGTTACCATCGTAATTACGTAGCTTTGCTAAAGAAATCTCAGCAGTTTGACTACACGCTTTATCCAAGAACAATCTATCGTGAGAAACTAGCAGAACGCCACCAGGATAGCGTCCTAGATAGCCTTCTAGCCATTCACGCATTTCCATATCTAGGTGGTTTGTAGGTTCATCTAACAATAAAACATCTGGTTGTGCCATCAGGAGTTTTGCTAGACCAAGACGAGTCTTCTCGCCACCTGAAAGATGCTTTACAAGTTCGTCTTCCCTACCCCTAAAGCCTAGCGAGTAAAGGACAGCATCTCGCCTTGAACGGCGTTCATAGCCACCACGACGTTCAAAGACTTCGTGAACCTTTTCCCACTCGTCA
>CALDTA010000367.1:0-11436 GCA_937924455.1 uncultured Deinococcales bacterium | reverse complement strand
TGCTTGCGGTTACTTGCAAGACCAAGTTGGTGCATAGCGTAGAGAATCCTACGTTGTACGGGTTTAAGGCCGTCACGTACATCTGGCAATGCACGTTCGACAATAACCGACATAGCGTAGGTTAAGAAACTGGTTTTGATTTCATCGGAAATATTTACCGATACAATGTTTCCTTCGTTCAACAGAGACCTCCTTCAGGTCTAACTTCAGGTCTAACTTCAGGTCTAATTTTCAGGTAGGTTTCTTTTTGAGAAACCAAATGAGCTACTTAAGTTACATAAATATTGAGCGTGAAACCACCTTACGATTCGAACTTATTGACGGTTTTGAACAAAGTTTCTTAGAAAAAACATGTTTTGAGGGAAAATTCCTATAAAAACAATAGATTAAGGCTTTATTTTTGTATGACACCCATGTTCAACACGCTATCTGATGCCCTATTAATATAGCTGAGTTTTACTCAGCGTTTTTAGATACTAATTGTAACATATTTCAGGTATTCTTACGAAGGTAATTTGGGAAGTGAAATCCCTTATATTTAAAAGCCTCTTGAGAATTTTAAGCACTTTGTGCAAGGTAATTCTTTAAATAAATTTAAGGTATATTTAGCGTATCTATGACTGATAACTCGAAAGCTTTAAACGAGCTAGTGTAGCCATGTTTTTTTTGTGATGTTATCGAGCCAAAAATTGGGTATAGATTGAGTATGAAAGTAATGACTATTCAAGCCTTTTGCGAATCTTTTTTCAGTTTTTCCTGATTCTTGGAAGGTATTAGTAAAGTTTCATGTGGGAGTATTAAGAGCAAACTCATTCATATCGGGCTTGTACCTTGCTAAAGTTCGGAGTGCTTTTTTTGTAATAAATCACACCAAGCGTTTGATTGTTTCAAATGGCATGCATTTAATGGTATTTGCATTATTACTTCCAGCAACACTAATGTCGCACGATTACCTGTAACAGGATTAACCATAATCAAGAGTGTAAGGGTAATTGGAAACTTTCGTTGGCTGATGGAATCTTTTTTGCAACTGCTATAAAATCTTAATTTTGCACGTGTGAAGGATATTTGGGGGAGGAGACCAAGAATGAAACCAAGAATGAAACTTCGCTTACTACTGACATTTATGGTCAGTGCTTTTATTTTGGTAGGGTGTTCGACATCTACGAATGAACAGATGGATAGTTTGAACGCTCAGGTTTCAGATACACAGGTTTTAGGGGAGAATGCAAGCAACTATTGGCAGCCAGAGGTTGGCACTGCTTGGCATTATCAGATTGGGCGTCCTATCAGTACAACGGACAGCTTTTCAGATGATGTGAAGGTGTATAGCATCGATGTATTTGACAATGAGCCAGAAAATATTACTTTTTTAAAAAGTAAAGACATTAAAGTTATTTGTTACATCAATGTTGGTGCTTGGGAAATTTGGCGAGCTGATGCTGGAGAATTTCCAGAGAGCTTGAAGCTTGGTAATTATGACAATTGGGCAGGAGAGCGCTGGTTAGATATTCGCCCAGTAGAAAAGCTTGATAATCCTGCTGATGGTGAAAAGCTTCGTGAGATTATGCGATCACGCTTTACTGAAGCTGCAAACCGTGGTTGTGATGCTATTGAGCCAGATAATTTAGATAGCTGGAATCCGTCAATCAATTTGAACAATGGTCAGCCTCGTGAATTTGAGATTAGTTATCAAGACCAGCTTGAATACAACATCTTCCTTGCAGACCTTGCCCATGAACTTGGCTTATCAATTGGTCTTAAGAGTAATGTTGAACAAGCAGCAGATCTTCTTGATTACTATGACTGGGCGCTTAATGAGTCTTGTACGCAATATTTACATCCAACGATTGCTGGTGTGAGTGAGTGTCAGTTCTATCAAGATACCTTTATTCCACAAAATAAAGCTGTGTTTTGGGTTGAGTATGAAGAATTTGGTAACCAGACCTCTGATTTTTGTCCACTTTCAGGTGAACTAACTGGTATGAGTTTTATGTTGGGTAGGCTCGAGCTGCGTGAAGATGCCACTCAAGTAGAGCGCTGCGAAGCGACATCTACCCCTACTCCAGTTCCTAACCCAGAACCAGAACCAACACCTGATCCAGAGCCAACACCAGAACCAACGCCAGACCCAACGCCAGACCCGAGTAATCTACTCGCAAACGCTAACTTTACTAGTGGTTTGAGTGCTTGGTCACTTGGAGAATGCGCTGACAATGCTATTTTCGTTGATACGAATAACCAACTGAATTTGGGACTTGGTGATAGTTGTATCGGACAGTCTCTTCAGGCAAGAGAAGGCTTGACTTATGACTTAAGCTGTGTTGCACGAAAAGGCAATAACACCTACGCAGAGATGTCACTCTTCTTTGAAGATGGGCAGGGCGAAGTGATATCAGTTGCTCACTTACCTATTATCAATAACAGTTTTGAAACTGTAAACTTAGAGGAGTTTTCACCTCTAGGCACTGAATACCTATACGTGAGCTTTTATGGTTACAATGCAGATTTACGAGTTGATAGTTGTGTTTTAAGTGCAAATGAATCAGGTGAGCAACCAACACCTGCACCTGAACCAACTCCTGAGCCAGAACCAAGCCCTGAGCCAGAGCCAAGCCCTGAACCAACACCAGTGCCTACAAAACCAACGCCTGATATGGATGCTGAAAACTTACTGTACAATGGTGATTTTGAGTTTGACTTAAAATCTTGGCGTAATGCAAGTTGTGGTACAGGTATTGTCGAAACACTTCCTGCTAGTGGTGTTGATGGTGCAGGTTTGCGTATAAAAGGTGATAGTGATTGTGCTGATCAAACTAGAGATGCAGCTATCGGGCAAGCTTACACGCTTACTTGTGACGCGAAAAATGTAGGTGAAGGCTATGCTGAAATTGGACTTTACTTTGAAAATTCTAATGGCGTGATGGTTAGAAGTGGTGCTACGCCTGTGGAAAGTACTAATTACCAAACTTATACAGTCAATGTAATTGCGCCAGAGGATACAATTACGATAATTACTGATTTATATGTTTATCAATCAGAGATGTATGTTGATAATTGTTATTTGAGTGCTGTGGAGTAAGCAATTCTGAATAAAACTATAGTATTTTACGTATAGTAGCTTAGTAGCCTGATGTTGTTATTTTGACAACATCAGGCTTTTTGTTGTTGCTAGAGCAATATGCTAGGACAATAAATAATTGAGTATCGATAGTTTTGACCGTTTTGGCTATATGTTGTTTAAGATTTTAGGGTAGTATTGGGCTTATGTTAGAGGAAAATAAAATACTTAAGGTAGCGTTGGTGGGCTCGAGCTGGTGGAGTGACGCCATGTATATGCCAGCACTTGATAAGCACCCAAATGCCGATGTGGTCGCAGTATGCGGACGCAATCCAGAACGAACAAAAACTTTTGCTGATACGTGGTCTATTCCAAATAGCTATGTAGATTTTGACAAAATGTTAGCAGAACAAGAGCTTGATGCAGTTGTAATTGCTAGTGCAAACCAAACCCATTATCCTTACAGCTTAAAAGCAATTGAACAGGGCTTGCATGTGCTTTGCGAAAAGCCATTAGGTGAAGACTTAGCTGAAGCAGAAGCTATGTATAAAGCTGCCCAAAATAAAGGTGTGAACAATATGGTTCCTTTTACCTATGGGTTTATGCCTACTGCACGCTACTTGAAAGAGCTAATGGACGACGACTATATAGGGCAGCCTTACCACCTCAATATGCGTTACTACACTGGTTTTGCACGGGATGGTGAGTATGCGTGGCGTTTTGATCCAAAAGAATCAAGCTCTGGTGTTGTTGGCGATATTGGGTCTCACTGGCTTTATTTGGCACGTTGGTATTTTGGTGAGATTGTTAGTGTGAGCTGTCACCTTAGTACTCATGTTAAGCGTAAAGCAAGACCAGACGGAACTGAGTACGAGGCGAATGATGACTCAGCAATGATGCTTCTAGAATTTGAAAATGGTGCTCAGGGCAATATACACGTAACTGCAGTTTGTTATGAAGATACCCCTTTTGGTCAAACGCATCATATGGAATTTCATGGCTCTAAAGGTACGCTATACAGCTTTACAGATTGGGATACTGTGCAAGAGGTTAGTGGTGCGAGAGTAGGCGAAGGCGCAGTGAAAAAGCTCGATATTCCTGATCATATTTGGGGCAAAGCCAGACGAGATACAGTACACAATACTTACCGAGATGTTTTTCGAGTTGAAGATAATATGACTAGAGGTTTTATAAGCTCAATTTTGGAAGGAGCTATGTCTAAGCCTGATTTTTATGATGGTTTTAAGGCTCAGGAAGTTATCGAAGCTGCGATTTTGAGTCATAAAGAAAAGAGAAGAATATATCTTTAAAGGCTTTTGATATTTTTAGTTTGATTCTGATGTTATAAAGCTCTTTAAAAAGTTCAGCCTCGTCATTTGCTACATGACGAGGCTGTTTTCATTGTTGATAATTGAGCTTTACTGTGATGCTCAACTCTTTTGCTTTATACCGTGTCCGAAAATACATGTAGGAAAGTATTCACTTAAAAACTTCAGGTGCGTTAGTTTATTCCGCTAGCAACCGAGACACTATCCAAAAACATGTTCAGACTTTAATACGGATTCAAGCGGAATTGGTATTAATTCATTCAAATCTTGAAAGCTTGTAACTTCCAAAGAGTAAAGGTAATGCTGTTGCTAAGCAACTTACTACTAACAGGATTGCTAATATCATCATGCCTTGAGGTTTGCTCCAGTAAAAAATATTTGGATTCTGAATCGTACGCCATGCTGGTAGTGCTATAAGTGCAGTCATACCAATCGCAAAGCAAAGAGAGAAAGCTATATAGAGTAGACCCCCTGCTGCCATTGGAATTTCAGAAGGACTGTTAGCATCAAATTTTGGAAAGGCAGCACCGAGACCTACACCTAGACCAGTAATGACCATTCCCGCACATAATCCTGCGATAGGTGAAACGAAGCTAAGCGTTGAAGAACTTTTCATTAGAAAGGTTGCTAGAAATCCTAGTCCACCACCAAGAATAATCATGCTTGGTAGACTATGCCAAAATTTACTCAATATAAGTTCTCTACTGCTTAAAGGTCCTGTGCGCAGTATCCAAAAGCCTTCACCTTCTAGGGAGATGGAAGGATAAGTCATGCGAATACCTACGCCTGAGAGTAGAAAGGCTGTGAAGGCAATGTTCAGCGTTGCAACAGCGTCTCGGTAGCGTTGGCTTTGACTACCCTCAATCGTGATACTGCTAATACTTACAAGATATACACCTGCTAGGGCAACCAGAACTAAAAGCTGTGACCATTGACTTGGGTCTCTAAGCATTAGCCTGATGTCTTTAGCAATCAAATGCCCATGTTTATGCAAGCGAAGAAGTTGCCTTTCCCAAAAAGGCATTGGACGCACTCTCGGGTCAAGTTTGACTTTGATTGAATCATTTGAACGAATCCAACCTTCGCTGTAAGCTAGCGCAGCAAGCTGTGCCACTACCCATAAGGAAACGACTGATATTGCAAGCAGAAAAAAAGCACCTAGACCAAAGCGCCCGTCGAGCGCAGCCCAAATTGCTTCTGATGTCCAGCTAGAAGGCATCCAACTAATTTTGAATTCTGCAAAATCTTTAAGGAAACGAATCATTTCTAGAGGTGACATGGTCGCGATTTGTTCAGGACGAAGCAGACGCAAGCCAAATACTAATGCGGCTGCAAAAATGACACTAAGCCCTGTAGCAACTTCTTTGACTTTACCTGCTGGTGCAAAGCGCATGAGCACTAGGGCGACTAAACTGCCAATAGCAACTGGAATTGCGTACAGTGCCAGAACCGATGCAATAGCAACAAAGTAATACAAGATTCCTGCTTCTCTATGAATGCCTATAGCAACCAAGATAGGTAAGGTGAAAAATGCTGGCAGCATAGCTGCGCTAGTATAGGTTTCTGAAACTTTCATGTAAAAAACACGATTTGCTTTAATTGGTAGACTTAACAAAAAAGGTAAGTCGTGTGAATCGTACAGTGTTTGTACGGCAGTTGTCAGAACACTGAAGGCTACTGAAAACATCAAAATCATCAGTAGACTTTCTAGACTTCTTTGAATAACAGCATCTACTAGATTAATAGCATCGTAGTTTGGGATTTTATCTAGAAAATCAAGTCCCCATATTGTTGCACTATGGATGCCCCAATACATGACAATGAGTAGCAGGCTGATGAAGATGTATTGTAAGGGATTGCTCCGAATAGTGTTTTTGAACTGTCTGAAAGCAAGTTCAAAGAGGATTAAGGGATGCGTTTTAATCATGCTGCCATATCTCTACCTAAATCACTGTAGTTGTCCTCGTTCATCATCTGCTCTCGTTCCATATCTTTTGTGAGTTCTAAGAAGATGGTCTCGAGCCCTGCCTCTTTTTTGCCAATATTATCTTGTAATTGACCCAAATCACCTTGTGCTACGATTTCACCTTTGTTGACAAGAACAACTTCGTCTGCAATTGATTCAGCGACATCCATCGAATGCGTTGTTAAAAGTACAGTGCGGTTGTTTTGCGTATAGTCTTTCATGAGCTGACGAACTTGTTTCGCTGCTCTAGGGTCTAAACCAACCATAGGTTCATCAATCACAAGTACTTGTGGTTCATGTAGTAATGCAGCTATGAAGGTCAGCTTTTGCTTCATACCGTGCGAATAGCTTTCAATGAGTTCATTAGCAAAATCTTGAAGTGAGAAAAATTCAAGCCAGTCTTGCGCTTTAGCATCAACATTTTCTACTTTGCGTAGCTGCCCCAAAAACCTAAGCAACTCACGACCTGTAAGCTTTTTATACAGGTAAGGTCTATCAGGAACATAGCCCATACTGCCTTTAGCCTTAACGCCATTTTTGACAACATCAAAACCAGCAACACGAATGTTGCCAGACGTTGGGCGAATAAGCCCAGTAATTGATTTTATAGTCGTGGATTTACCTGCACCATTAGGTCCAAGTAAAGTAAGTAATTGTCCTTTTTGAGCTGTAAAAGAAATACCTTTAACAGCATTAATACGTCCGTATGTTTTTACAAGATTTTCAACTTCTATCATCATAGCCCCCACTAGTAATGTTTGGTCAGCATCTTAAGAGAGCTGAGGCAAATATGAATAAGTGTAGGCTTATGCAGATAGCAGCATGTTATTGACCTTGCTTAAAGAGTTAGCATTACGTCAGCGGAAGGCTTTAGTTTTTTGTAAGAGGGGATTTATAGAACGCCAAGTTCAGTTAAATAATTGCGGAAGCCATCTAGGAACATTTGGACTGCAATTAGGATGAGTAAAAGACCCATAAGGCGTTCTAATGCTTTACTACCCCTCGATCCAAGAAACTTCAAAACAGTCCCAGAAAAAAGCAAAATAACTGTACTAAGTAACCATGCAATCAATAGTGCAAAGCTCCATTCAAGCATTTTGTCTGGTTGAGAGCTTGATAGCAATATGAGTACAGCTATAGCAGATGGTCCTGCGACAAGTGGCATAGCCAAAGGCACAATAAAAGGGTCTTCATCCGCTTCTTCTTCTTGAATACGAGGTGGGGGAAAAACCATCTTAATTGCGATTAAGAAAAGGAGTATTCCGCCAGCAATATTTAGCGAAGCTTGTTCTAAACCTAAAAAGCCAAGAAAAGATGTACCACCGTATAAAAATAGTGCAAGTATAACTAAAGCAATCATCAATTCCCGAATGATGATTCTTTGGCGTTCTTTAAAATCAAACTTCTTGAGAATCGAATGAAAAATCGGCATATTACCAAAAGGGTCCATGATAAAAAACAAGGTTACGCTTGCAGAAAAAACATCAGCCCAACTCATTGACAACAATACCTTTCATTTATAACATCAAATCATTTATAACATTAAAGTCTATAAAGCATCAGAATTTTTTATAAAAAATGCCTAAGCTAATGGAGTATCCATCATATTAGGCATGAACTTAGTAAAGTTATTTAGACGTTGAACAAGAAGTTGATTACGTCGCCATCTTGCACAACGTAGTCTTTACCTTCAGTACGAACCCAGCCTTTTGTTTTGGCATTTGGAATGCTTTCAGCTTCAACAAGCTTATCCCAATCAATCACTTCAGCACGAATAAAGCCACGTTCAAAATCTGTGTGAATTACACCAGCAGCTTCAGGTGCTTTTGCACCAGAACGAACAGTCCAAGCTCTGGTTTCTTTTTCACCAGCAGTTAGGTAAGTGAGTAAGCCAAGTGTCTTGTAACCAACCTGAATCAGGCGGTTTAAACCAGCTTCTTCAAGACCTAAATCTTTTAGATATTCTAGTGCTTCTTCTTCTTCTAATTCAGTTAGCTCTTGTTCGATTTGATTACATAAGATGATAACTTCAGCATTTTCTTTTGCTGCCATCGCTTTAACTTTTTCAGTTTGCTCATTACCAGAAACGACATCATTTTCTGAAACGTTACAAACATAAATCACAGGCTTGCCTGTCAATAAATTGAAATCTTTTGGAAGTTCAATACCGCTTGTACGTGCTGGATTACCATCTGAAAGATGCTCAATCATTTTTTCAGCATTTTCAACGATGATTGCGTCGTCTTTATTTGCCTTTGCACTACGGCGTAACTTACTTAAACGATTCTCTAGACTTTGGATGTCTGCAAGTGCAAGCTCTGTATTGATAACCTCAACGTCATCCACAGGATCAACTTTCCCTGAAACGTGAATCACTTGGTCATCTTCAAAACAGCGCACAACATGAGCAATCGCAGAGACTTCACGGATATTCGCTAGAAATTGATTGCCAAGACCTTCGCCTTGACTTGCACCTTTTACCAATCCTGCTATATCTACAAATTCAACTGTTGTAGGAATAACTTCTGGCTTTTTATCACCTTTGATATAAATCTTTTGTAGCGCATCCAAACGCTCATCTGGTACAGGTACCAAACCGACGTTTTTATCGATTGTTGCAAACGGATAATTTGCAGCTTCTACATTGTTACGAGTGATTGCATTAAAAAGGGTACTTTTTCCAACGTTGGGCAAGCCAACAATTCCGATTCCTAGTGACATGTTCGTACTCCAATGGGGCTACATATACTGCTATGTTAGTAGCTTCTATCTATACTTCTAGTTTAAAGCAAAAAGGTACTAGAAAGATTGGGCATTACGCCATCGGTTGAATACGCTATGTTGTAGATGGCTAAAATTTGCTGTTAAAAAAAAACTTGGTTATATTTGCGAAGCGTATTCACCTTGGCAGTTTTTTACGCTTTGCTTCAAAAACATGCTTACTTTTTTTCCTTTGGCACTTTTACAACAGTTGACTCTTTTTTACTAACAATGCAAAGGCTCAGCCAGTATACTTAATGCATAAATATGACAGACTATGATGTAATCACAATTGGTGCTGGACACAACTCGCTTATTAGTAGTGCTTATCTTGCTCAAGCAGGGCATAAAGTAGCGGTTTTTGAACGCCGTGAAGTTGTAGGTGGTGCGGTATCGTCGTCAACTGATATTGTGCCTGGTTATACCTTTGACTATGGTGGTAGCGCTCATATTCTTATTCGGAATACACCTATTGTTCAGGAACTTGGTTTAGAAAATTATGGGCTCGAGTACATCGATATTGACCCACTTTTTTTTGCACCATTTCCAGATGATGATTATGTCTTTTTTTACCGAAATGCTGAGCGCACCATTGCTCATTTAGAAGAAAAGTTCCCCGGACAAGGTGAGGCATATAAAGAGTTTCTAGACTACTGGACACCGTTTGCCAAAGTTGTCAAAGACCTCTTTTTGATGTCACCAAGCCCACTCAATCTTGGTAAAAAAATGATGTTTGGTAAAGCCATCCAAGGAGATTGGAAAAAAGCAGTTAACCTCATCATGAAGCCATACGGCGAAGTGGTTGACGAGTATTTTACCGAAGAAAAAATCAAGGCACCGCTTGTCTGGATGGCAGCGCAGTCTGGTCCACCACCGACAGAACCTTTTAATGCGCCTTTTTTGCTGTGGCATCCGCTTTATCATGAAGGTGGCATGGCACGACCTCGTGGTGGGTCGGGTATGCTCACGCAAGCATTGAAAAACCATATCATTGCTCATGGTGGAGAAGTCTTTACCAATGCACCTGTTGAAGAAATTTTGGTTGAAGGTAGTAAGGCAACAGGTGTTCGGGTTAATGGCGATGTTTACACTGCTAAGAAAGTTCTAGCTGGTTGTCATGCGATTGAAACCTTTTCAAAACTTTTGCCAGAAGATGCTCGCCCTGCAAGCGCTAAGAATTTAAGAACAGGTAATGGTTTTGGCGCTATCATCCGTTTAGCACTGGATAAACCTATTAAGTATAAAGCTTTTCCTGGCGATGATGCACGCAAAGCACTGCAACTTGTTTGTAGGGATAGGCAGCAGCTTAATACTGCTTTTGGTGATTACCTTGGAGGCAAGCCTGCCGAAGACCCGCCGATTGTGGCCATGAGCTTTAGTGCAGTTGATGATACCTTGGCACCGCCTGGTGGCGAAGTGCTTTGGCTTTGGGCGCAGTACTTTCCTTATGAACTTTCTGGTGAACAAGGTTGGGATGAAATTGAGGAAAGCGTCGCTGAGAATATTCTTGATAGGTTTGAGGCTTATGCCCCTGGGACGAAGGATAGCGTTGTAGGGAGTTTGTTTCAGCATCCGCTGTGGCTCGAGCGCAACCTAGGTCTCTACCGAGGCAACGTCATGCATTTAGAGATGAGTCTAGACCAAATGTTTGCCCTCCGCCCCATGCTCGGCATGTCTCAATATAAAACACACCTAAAAGACTTGTTCATAACAGGCGCAAGTACTCACCCCGGTGGCGGCATCATGGGTGCATCAGGCAGAAATGCAGCAACCGTAGTTTTAAAATCCTTAGGTTCTAAAGGGCTAAAATAACTCTAGCCCCAACCTAATTTTCTAGTTCCATCAGCCTTACCACCTAATTCAAGAAAAGCACTTTCAACATTCATGCGGTGCTCGTTTTTGTTGGCTTCAGGGTTTTTAAAAGTCATTGCTAAACAGCTATCGATGCAGTCTTCAACTGCGCCACCGCAATCCACAATGCTACTGACTTTTTCTCTTAATTCAGTTAGGTAAGCTATATCTTCATTAATGCGTTTTGTGATTTCTGTCTGTTCTTTGCTAACAGCACCATGTCCAGGAATAAGTGTTTGAATATCTAGCTTTGATACCTTTTCGAGCATAATTTCATAGGCAGATAAACTATGACTAACAAATGGAATTTCAATATTGCTCAAAGTGTCGGCTGCCCAAAACGTGCCACTGCTTTGGTGAAAGATAGCAACTTGGTCAGGTGCGTGCCCTGGCACATGTACGAACTCTAGCCTTTCGCTTCCGATGGTTATTTTACTACTTTCTTCAACTCTTTCATCAGGAATTGGAAT
>CALDTA010000366.1:0-2502 GCA_937924455.1 uncultured Deinococcales bacterium | reverse complement strand
CTGGAACACTTTAAAAATCACAGATGGCATCCGCCTACCCCGCTTGCAATCCTTTGCAAGCGAAGCTGGCAATTTTGCCTTTCCACTGCTCGTAGCTATTGTCTGGGCAGGCTACCGTCGTCGATTCCTTATCATCATTCCGATGCTCATGGCACTTTTTCTTACATGGTCAGTCGGTGCAATTGTTACAGGTATTTTTGTAGCCTTTCTATTTTTACTGGCAGGTAAATTTTATTTCCAATTGCAACAAAAGCATCTCCCCTATATTTTTGCACTCCTACCTTTGCTTTTACTCTTACTACCTATAGCGTTTTTAGGCAGTTCAGCTTTTACGTCACAATTGGCATCCCTTCTAAACGAAGCACAAAACTTCCTGAACGGTGACTACTGGTCATCCAAAGTTTCAGGGGCTGAAAGTGTTACGGGTAAATCATCGCTTGGTACAAGAATCATCGGTGTACAAACAGTTTGGGCAGCCATTGTGCAAGATAGGTGGCTAGGGCTTGGCGCTGGTGGGCTTGGCGTTCTCAATGTCAGCCTTGGGGTTGGCTGGTTTCGTCCTTTGGTTGAATCTGGCATCATAGGCTGGATACTTTACTGCTTTGCCTTTGCCTGTTTGTTATTTGAAGCACTCCTTGCACTCTTTCGCTACAGAGATGAGCGCAGCGCCTTAGCTGGCATCATAATCATTATTGGCATAGCTGCCTTTCAACGTGCGCCAATTGACGCTACCTTATGGCATTGGTGGTTAGTCATTGCCTTTTTGAAATTTTCGCTCTGGGCTAATGCTGCTCAAGCAGAAGTCGTCATGCAAAAAAGACATTTCCATGTTTAAAAGAAAATGCCTTTTCGTCACGGTATAACCTTTTGCGGGACGCACTCAACCTATACTAAATTTGGTCAAAAAACATATACTAACCTAATGTCAAGCCACTCGTCACAGCAACGCAAACGCATTCTTATTCATGACTATTCAGGACACGCTTTCCCTATACAGCTCAGTCGGCAGCTCGCAGCAAACGGTCATGATGTCTTGCACCTGTATTCCTCGTCTTTTCAATCACCACATGGCAAACTTGCATCACAAACAGATGACGCCCAAAGTTTAACTATCCGTGGCATAGACCTAGGTGTGCCTTTTGCAAAGTACCAATTTGTGAAAAGACGCTTTCAAGAAATTGATTACGGCAAGTTGCTTGCTAAAGAAATTGAAGCCTATCAACCAGATGTTGTTCTCTCAGGCAACACCCCTTTGGATGTTCAAAAGTTTGCGCTAGAAACAAGTCATAAGCTAGGTGCAACATTTTTCTTTTGGCTACAGGATGTACAAGGCATTGCTATCAAACGCATACTGCAACAAAAAATGAGCATTGTTGGTAGCTTAATTGGTCAGTTTTACACCAACCTAGAAAAAAACTTGCTGAAAAAGAGTGATAAGGTCATCCTCATCAGTGAAGATTTTAGCGAGATTATGGATGAATGGTCTGTTCCTAAAGAAAAGCTTGTTGTTATCGAGAACTGGGCACCGATTGAAGATATTCCTACTGTCGCAAAAACAAACAAATGGTCACAAAAACATAATCTGGAAAATAAGTTCACCTTTTTATATTCAGGGACAATGGGTCTCAAACACAATCCAGACTTACTCCTTCAAGTTGCTTTGAATTACAAAGACAGAGACGATGTACAAATTATCGTCGTTTCTGAAGGTTTGGGCGCAGATTGGCTTGATGAACATACTGCCAAGCACAATCTTACAAACTTGCAAACGATGGGCTTTCAAGATGTTGCAGATCTACCAAGTGTGTTAGCAAGTAGTGATGTGTTAATCGCAATTTTAGAACCTGATGCTGGCATTTTTTCAGTGCCTTCCAAGGTACTTAGCTACATGTGTGCAAAACGGGCTATATTGTTGGCCGTGCCAGAAGAAAATTTAGCAGCAAGGCTTGTCAGTAAGCACGGTATGGGCTTGGTTGTTCCTCCAACAGATACTAAAGGCTTTGTTGAAGCTGCGGATAGATTACTACAGGAAAAAGATAATTTGGAGAGCTATGGAGAGAGGGCTCGAGCCTACGCTGAGGAGACCTTCAACATCCAAACTATTACCAAGCGATTCGAAGCTCTTTTCCCAGCATAAAACTGAGCTGAATAAGGTAAACTGGGTGCATCTCATTTGAGGAAGCGGAGTATGGTATGAAGCAAGCGAGTAGATTAGAAACATGTCAATCCTAAAAAAATTGTGGCTATTTCTAGCTATCGTTTTACTCTTCATCTACCCTATGGTGGGTATTGTTCTTGCCCTACCTATTTTTGCTGATAAGCTTTTTGGGCTTTCTGCCTTTTCACATAATTCCCAGTTCAGGCAGTTCGGGCAGTTCGGGCAGTTCAGGCAGTGGCTTTTTATTTGGATTCCTTACCTACTACTCATGGTCGTGCCACTTGTCTTCCATCAAGACTGGTACGGTATTTTTAGTCATGTACTACAAGTCCTCTTTGTTATCG
>CALDTA010000365.1:0-2950 GCA_937924455.1 uncultured Deinococcales bacterium | reverse complement strand
ACTAAAGGCTCATGAGCGGTGCTACTTAGTGCGGATTGTGCATAAGCTTGAACAACTAAAATAGAGAGTAAGCTAAGCAAAATAGTAAATAGGCGTTTTTGGTAAATCGCTATCATGCTGTCCTTAAAATAAATGTTTTGCGTTTCGGATTTCTTACGGACGCTTATTACAGGTTTGTTACCCCTATAATACTAGGCAAAGTGTCCAGAGTGCAAAAAAAATGAGCCTCAAAAACTCATAGAGGCTCAATTATTAACTCATGATGCTTGTAACTTAGGTACTACCTTGAGCATTAGTATCATCATCGTTTGAGTTGTTTTGAAAGTTACGAATATAAACGTCTCTACTTTCGTCAAAGCTGGTTATGGCGGTGGTTTCGAGCAGCTCGAGCTCTTCGTTAAGCACCTTCATGCTTTCAGAATAAGCGGATATATCTTTAAGATATTGGTCCTTTGATTCTAAAGCATTTGCATTCTCAAACTGAGTAACAAGTTGCTGTACTGCCTGCTCATTACTCAAGATTCTTTGCACTTGTGAGCGAACATTTTCAAGCGCTGCCTCATTTTCGATCGTCCAATACGCTATGTTCGTTTGAGGATTAATAGTGTCAAATCTTAACTGGTCAAAGGCACCTTCAACTCGATTGAGCGTTTGTCCTGCCACGGCTATATAGTTTGCGATATCTGTATTGGCAGTATTTAAGTCTTGTTCTAGTGCTACCAAAGCAACCGAACTTTGAAGAAATCGTGTTAGTTCACTTGTTTTACCAGCTACTGAAGGCACTTTTGTCAAAAACGCAGATTGTGATTTGATTTTTTTAGATTTTAAACGAAGTTGGCTAAGATTGCCAAGTTTTTCTTGTGAAGCTGCTTCGAGATTGGTTTGTGTTCCAGCACTTTCATTGATTACTGTTGCACCGATGAAGCTTTTGATAAATTCTTCAGAAAAAGAATCATGAACGATATATCTTAAATCACCTATTGTAAAGTCTAAGAATTGAATGTCTAAAAGTGCATGAGCATCCCCAACAGCTCTGGAATGATGGTTAAAAGTAAACTCATCCCAAGAATCTTCTGTTTTTGCTGGATATTCAATTTCGATATTGTCTGGTTTGCCAAATCTGTAAACAATATAGCTATCGTCTTCTGCAGTAGCGATAGTAAAAATCTTTTCTGAATTTTCTACAACAAAACTGATAAGTACAGTTTCATTAGCTTCTGTTAAAGGTTGATGATCTGACTCTTGTGAATGGCTAAATGAAAATAAGGTAGCTAAAACAGCAATAAAAATAACAAAATAACACCTACTAAACATCTCTATTTCTCCCTTATAAAGTGTTAGTTATAGCAATTCCACGATTAACTGCAACAGCAGTTAATTGGCGAGCTTCGTAACGAGTAAGAACTAACTCACTTAGTGTGTACAGTTGTTACGTGGAAACGCTATTAAATAACAACTAAACAACTATAACACTTAAAATGATAGGAGAGCTAATTGATTAAAACATTAAAACAACTGGCGTTTCTATGTTTTATTGAAGAATGTAGAGCAGATAGATGGTGTTTTAAAAACAAAGTTTAAGCAAAGGATTTAGGTGAAACTTAAAACATTAGGCTTCCAAATAACTGTGCCAACTTGTTCACCATAAAGGTCATAAGCATCATTCTTAGTGATTTTGACTTTGACAATGTCACCAATTTTAGTTGTGCCGTCGCTAGTTACAAAAACAGTACCGTCAATGCCAGGTGCATCCCCTTTACTCCGACCAATCAAGTCACCGGGAAAGTCACCATAGTCATCGATAATGACTTCTATGTCAGTACCAACTTTTGTAGCAAGACGCTGTTCACTAATTGCCTGTTGATGCTCCATTAGACGATTATAGCGTTCTTGCTTGACTTCTTCAGCTACCTTATCAGGTAAATCATTGGCAACAGCACCATCAACTTCGCTATAGGTAAATGCACCCAAGCGGTCAATCTGTGCTTCCGTCAGGAAGTCTAATAGTTGCTGAAAGTCATCTTCTGTTTCACCTGGGAAACCGACAATAAAGGTTGAGCGCAAGGTTAGTTCTGGGCAAATCTCACGCCACTCTTTGATGGTTTCAAGTTGCTTCTCAGCAGTGCCAGGTCTACGCATGGCACGTAGAATTTTTGGACTAGCGTGTTGTAAAGGTACATCTAAGTAGGGGAGAAGTTTACCTTCTGCCATCAGTGGTATAAGCTTGCGAACATGTGGATAAGGATAGACATAGTGCAATCTTACCCAAGCACCCATTTCAGCAAGTTCTGTGACGAGTGGTACAAGATGTGCCTCGATTTGCTTATCTTGAAAGTCTGTTTCTCTGTGGCGAATGTCAACACCGTAAGCACTGCTATCTTGAGCAATCACTAAAAGTTCTTTTGTGCCAGATGCCACAAGACGATAAGCTTCGTACAAGATATCACTGGCATCTCTAGAAACTTGTAATCCACGCATTTGTGGAATGATGCAAAAACTGCACTTGTGGTTACAGCCTTCAGCAATCTTTAAATAGGAATAATGTTTCGGAGTGAGTTTTATGCCTTGTGGTGGTACAGGAATCAACTGTGTGTGTGGGTCAAGGTCAGGTGGCAATTCTTTGTGGACTGCGTCCATCACCCCATCAACATCTTCATGTCCAGTAATGGCTAATACCTTTGGATGTCGTTCTAAAATTTCATCTGGACGCTCACCAAGACAGCCAGTCACTACAACTTTGCCTGTTGATTCTAAAGCTTCGCCGATAGCATCCAAAGATTCTTCAACAGCAGGTGTTATAAAGCCACAGGTATTAACAACAACAACATCAGCCTCATCGTAACTCGGCACGATGTCATAGCCTTCGGCACGCAATTGCGTAAGGATGCGCTCACTGTCAACCAGTGCTTTTGGACAACCTAGTGAAACAAAACCAACTTTTCCAGACATA
>CALDTA010000364.1:0-5234 GCA_937924455.1 uncultured Deinococcales bacterium | reverse complement strand
TGAGCCTTCTGACTGTGAAACCACTGCACTGACAGACATCATGATGCCACCAAAGACAATAAAAGTGACAAAAAATAAACTACCACCCACACCTATGCTTGCTAGCGATTCTGGATTGATGCGCCCAACCATGAGGCTATCGGTAAGCCCGAGTGAGGTATGTGCTAGTTGGGCTAAAACAATTGGCCACGCAAGTGTGAGCATCTGGCGTAGCTCGAGCCCGTATGCAGCAACGCTTGATTGTTTTGCAAATTCTGTAGGCGTCATAAAGTCTAGCAATACTAGCCTAAATCATTCATAAAAACATAGGTCCTGTTATTCTCAAGCATAAAAAAAGAGACATCAAATGATGCCTCTAAATTTGTAGCTCTTGAAAATCTATCTTTAAGCAGCAACCGCCTCTTGCTCGGCTTCTTTCTCTGCTAACATCTTCTCTGCCATCATCGCTGCGCGTGTTCCTGCACCTACGCTAGTGCTTAACTGACGATAAATCTCATCACTAACATCACCAGCAGCAAAAATGCCCTCTACATTCGTGTAGATTTCATCTTTTACGGCAACATAGCCAGTTTCACCAAGTTCAACTACACCATCTAGGTAATCCGTGTTTGGAATATGACCAATGAAGATAAACACACCGTCCGTATTAAAGACAGCTTCTTCGCCAGTTTCAGTATTCTTGGTCTTAACACCAGTGACGAGACCATCATCACCAAGCACTTCTTCAACTGTTGTATTCCACATCCAGTGCATTTTTGGATTGGCAAAAGCACGCTCTTGGGCAGCTTTGTTAGCACGTAGTTCATCACGACGGTGAATCACAGTTACTTTATCTGCAAACTTCGTCAGGAACAAGCCTTCTTCAACAGCAGCGTCGCCACCACCAACAACAACAACTTCTTTGCCACGGTAGAAAAAGCCATCACAAGTCGCACAGGTAGACACCCCACGACCATAGAAGGTATCTTCGCCAGGTACGTCTAAACGACGTGGATTTGCACCTGTTGCAATAATCACAGCTTTTGCTGTGTAGTCAGTTTTGCCAGTATTCACAGTGAAGGCTTCACCATTTTTAGCAAGACCTTTGACCTCGTCCATGACAATGCTCACACCAAACTTTTCAGCTTGTTTGACCATGCGCTCCGAAAGTTCTGGACCTGTGATTCCATCAGGAAAACCAGGATAATTTTCAACTTCGTCTGTCTGGGCAATTTGCCCACCAGGTAAAGCTCTCTCAACGATTACGGTTTCTAATTGTCCTCTACCTGCGTAGATTCCTGCGGTCAAGCCTGCTGGACCTCCGCCGATAATAAGTACATCTACAGATTTTGCTTCTTTTGACATAACATTCACTCCTTAAATTCAGACAGAAGGATTGAGATACTAACTTCTGTACGTGCTGACTGCCAACTACCATTAGTAGCCTTTTTACACGCAAACAAAAGCGTTATAATAGATTTAGATTAGCACTTTAGATGATTGCTGTCATGTATTTTTAGATACCCCACACGACCATTTAATTTTTTTATCACCACCTAATCAAAAAATATATCTAAGGCTCTTGCTATGTTCTATCTAGTTATATCGATTTATATCGAGTCCGAAAATATCGTTCATTAAGTAAGCAGCTAGAAGCGTCAGGTGCTCAACCACATTCCGCTTCGCAGTTAAAGATTTTTAAATCAGAACAGCTTATGAACTAATGAATTAAGCGGAATTGGTATTACGTATTATAGTTACTTATACGCTTGCTTTAGACACGCAGGCATAACAGACAAGCAGACATGCCAAGCAGGCATATCAAGAGAAATAAGAGGCATTTTATGAATCCGATTTTAGACCAAAGCTTTCAAATTCCCTTTTCAACAATCAAAGCAGAACATGTAGAACCAGGCATTCGTGAGGCGCTTAAGGTGGCAGAAGAAAGGCTCGAGCTCATCAGCACCTCAAGCGAGCCACCAACTTACGACAACACTATCCAAGAATTAGACAACCTAGAACGTGACTTAGGCTATCCTATAACCGTGGCATATCACCTCATGTCTGTTAAAAACAGTCCTGAACTGCGTGAAGGTTTCGAAGCGGTTCAACCCGACTTTACTGCTTTTAGCGCAAGACTACCTCTGAATGAAAAACTCTGGAACCGTGTCAAAGCTTTTGGTGAAACAAATGAAGCAAAACAGCTCACAGGCATCAAAAAGCGTCATTTAGAAAAAACCATGCAGGATTTTATCCATGCTGGTGCAGATTTGCCTGCTGACAAAAAACAACGTGCCGAAGAAATCAGCGTAGAACTTTCTAAGCTCTATACAAATTTCTCAAATAATGTGCTTGATGCCACCAACGAATTTGAGCACATCATCACCGATCTAAACGAGCTATCAGGCTTACCTGAATCAACCATTGCCCAAGCCAAGGCAGATGCTGAATCTAAAGATAAAGAAGGCTACCGCTTTACCCTACAGGTTCCTTCTTTCTTGCCTGTTATGAAGTACAGCGACAACCGAGACTTTCGCAAACTCATGCACCAAGCCTATAACAACCGTGCTAGCTCAGGTGATAAAGATAATGCCGAAAACATCACGGCTATTCTAAAGCTCCGTAGAGAACTAGCAGAACTACATGGCTACAAAGACTATGCCGATTATCGTTTAACTAAGAGTATGGTCAAAAATGGCACAACAGCTTATAACTTTGTTAAAGACTTAGCTACCCGCACGCAAGACTATTTTGCAAAAGACATCAAAGCTATCGAAAGCTACGCCAAAGAATTAGGCATCGAAGACTTTGAAACGTGGGACATCAGCTACATATCTGAAAAACTACGTGCGGACAAATTTGCTTTTGACGATGAAGCGCTGCGCCCCTACTTCCCTGTTGACCAAGTGTTGACAGGCATGTTCGAACTTGCCACAACTCTGTTTGGAATAACGATTGCTAAGCAAGAAAATGCCGAAGTCTGGCACGAAAGCGTTGAATACTTCGACATCAACGACGAAGACGGTACTTATCTAGGCTCTTTTTATACTGACTTTTTCCCTAGAGAAGAAAAACGTGGTGGCGCATGGATGAACTTCTTCTATACAGGTGGTCCGCAAGAAGACGGTGCGTTTAAACCACACTTAGCCCTAAATTGCGCTAACTTCAGCCCACCGCAAGATGGTAAACCAGCCTTGCTCACTCACAATGAAGTGGAAACAACCTTTCACGAATTTGGGCATTTGCTACACCACATGCTCTCTAAAGTCTCCATTCCTGGGCGCAGTGGTGTCAATGTACCTTGGGATTTTGTCGAGCTGCCTTCACAAATTATGGAAAACTGGTGCTGGGAACCAGAAGCACTCAAGACCTTTGCCAAACACTACGAAACTGGCGAAAGCATCCCTGATGAGCTTATCGACAAAATGAAAGCTGCTAGAACCTTTATGGGTGCAAATGCACAAATGCGCCAGCTCTCTTTTGGCACTGTTGACCTTGCTTTACACATCGACTTTGACCCTAACGGCGACGAGCAAGCCATTGCTTATGGTCAAAAGCTGATGGAACGTTTTGTGATGAAACCACACTTCTCGCAAAATAACTTCCTCAATGGCTTTAACCATGTCTTTGCTGGTGATGGTTATGCAGCGGGCTACTACTCTTACAAGTGGTCAGAAGTTTTGGATGCGGACGCCTTTAGTCGCTTCCAAAAAGAGGGGGTTATGAATCCTGAGGTTGGTCGTGACTTTGTGAAGTGCATCCTTTCTCAAGGTGATAGTAAAGACGCTGAAGAGTTGTACCGTGACTTTATGGGTCGTGACCCTGACCCTGAAGCCTTGCTGAAAAGAAATCTAGGAGCTTAAATGCAAGCTGCCCTGCGCTCGAGCCTACCCGCTGAATCCAAATGGAAGTCTACTGCCCTCTTCTCTAGCCCAAAAGCTTGGGAAGCACTGCATGATGAGCTAAAAAGCGATTTAGACAACATCTCTGGATATCACGGGACGCTGAACACGGCTGAGGGGATTGTGGGGTGGCTCGAGCACATCCAAAGTCTCCAAGTCAAGCTAAATAAACTGATGGTCTACGCAGTCATGGACTACAGCGTAGACACCACAGCCGATGGGGTGGCTGAACGCTACGACAAACTCAGAAGCATTACTGCAACCTACACAGCAACAACTGCATTTGCAGAAACTGAATTGCTTGCTAATCCAAGTGAGACACTAGACGCTTGGTTAAGCAATGAGCTTAAAGATTACGCCCACTACTTCGACGAGCTTTCACGCAAAGAACCACACTTACGCAGTAGCGACGTTGAAGAGCTGCTTGGAAACTTAGGTGGTCCTTTTTCAAGTGCGAATACCGCACATGGTGTGCTGGCAAATACCGATTTAAAGTTCGAACTTGCCCAAGATAGCGAAGGAAACACCTTCGAGATTACCCAAGGCACAATTCGCAAGCTACTTGGTAGCCCTGATCGAACCTTACGCAAAAGTGCTTACGAAAACTATGCCAATGCCCACCTTGATTTTAAAAATACGATGGCAAGCATGTTGTCAACAGGTATCAAGCAAAACGTTTTTAAAATGCGAACTAGAAACTATGACAACTCACTCGAAGCAGCACTCGCCCAAAGTCACATACCAACTTCTGTATTTCATAGCTTAATTGATACTTTTAAAGAAAACTTGCCAACGTGGCATCGCTACTGGAAAATTCGCAAACAAGCTTTGGGGCTTGATACGCTCACGCCCTACGATACCTTCGCACCCCTTTGCCAAAACCATCCTGAAGTAACTTATGAACAAAGTATCGAGTGGCTCACTGAAGCACTTGCACCACTGGGTCAAGAATACTGTGATGTCATGAAGCACGGTGCGATTGAAGGTGGTTGGGTTGACCGTTACCCAAACAAAGGCAAACGCATGGGTGCGTTCTCAGCAGGGCGTAAAGGCACGCTGCCGTACATCATGATGTCTTACACAAATGATGTCTTTGGCATGAGCACCCTCGCCCATGAGCTAGGACACTCAATGCACTCCCACTTCAGTTGCAAAACACAGCCTGCTATCTACGCACGCTATACCCTCTTTGCAGCGGAAGTGGCTTCAAACTTCAATCAAGCAATGCTACGTGATTACCTCTTCAAGAAAACAGAAGGCGATAAAGACTTTCAGATTGCCCTTATCGAAGAAGCCATGGCAAACTTCTACCGCTACTTTTTTGTCATGCCAACACTGGCAAGGTTTGAACTT
>CALDTA010000363.1:0-7205 GCA_937924455.1 uncultured Deinococcales bacterium | reverse complement strand
TCAAAAGACTTCTCAATAACGCCACCTATACCTAAAAGTTCTGCACCACATTGATTGATAACCTCAACCAAAGCTTTGATAGTACGTCCAGACGCTAAGAAATCATCAATCAGGATGACCTTGTCACTTGGCAATAAATATTCTGGTGAGATGATAAGTGGTGTCACACCACCTTTCGTATGGCTAGGTGCATGACTTTCATAGACACCATCAGCCATAGTAATTGGCTTTTTCTTACGGGCAAATACTACAGGCACGTCATAGGCTATCGCTGTTGTTAGGGCAGGTGCGATACCACTGACTTCTGCGGTGACTATTTTTGTTACACCTGTTACGCCTGCTTTGTCGAAATGTTCCTTGAAATGCTGCCCCATGGCGAGAGTGAGTTTGGGCTCGAGCTGGTGGTTAATAAATCCATCAACCTTCAATATGCCATTACCAAGGTTCTGACCTTCTTCTCTAATTCGTTGAACGAGTACTTCCATAGGTGAGTCTAATACTGATGTAACCTCTATAAGAAGTAGTGATTGTCTCAAATTCGTTTTACCAAAAAACAGTAACAGAGTCATAATCTTGTGTTGCTAAACTAGTACACACTTGAACTTGATTTTAGAAAAGCGCATAGTGTTGTGAAGCACATGTAAAAATTTAGTGAACAATCAAAGCGTATAACTGTGTAACTACTGTGTAACTACTGTGTAACTAGAGTACGAATGATCAAATAAAAATAGAGGTCCTAACTATGATGGAAATGGAAAGAGCACTGGTTCTCGATACTGTGCGTGTAACAGAACAAGCTGCGATTGCAGCAAGTCGTGTGTCTGGAAAAGGCGATTCAGACTTAGTTGATCAGGCTGGCGTAGATGCCATGCGAACTGTCTTAAATGAGTTAGATATTAATGGTGAAATTGTCATCGGTGAAGGCGAGCGTGACGAAGCACCAATGCTCTTTATTGGTGAAAAAGTCGGGCTAGCCCGTGAAAGCTCATGGCCTGTAGATATTGCCGTTGACCCTGTGGAGGGAACTAGCATCGCAGCAAGAATGGTCAATAATGCAGTAGCAGTCATTGCGCTAGCAGAAAAAGATGGTCTTTTTAAAGCACCAGATACCTACATGGAAAAACTGATTGTAGGACCACCTGCAGCGGGTAAGGTAGACATCACTTGGCCTGTGGCTGCTAACCTTAGCAGCATCGCCCAAAGTTTAGATAGAAATGTTGAAGACCTCACCGTGGTCATTCTAGATAGAGACCGCCACCAAAATTTGATTAGTGAAGTTCGTAGTGCTGGCGCACGAGTAAAGCTCATTGGTGATGGCGATGTCATCGCTGCGCTTTCTGCTGCGGTACGTGGCACAAACGTACATGCTGTCATGGGTACTGGTGGCGCACCCGAAGGTGTACTTGCTGCTGCTGCCATGAAGTGCTTGGGCGGTGAGATTCAAGGACGCTTTAAACCACGCAATGATTCTGAACTAGAACGTTTAAATGCAATGGGTGCTTCAACAGAAAATGTTTACAAAACCAATGACCTTGCACCTGGTAGTAGTATCGTATTTAGTGCTACAGGCATCACCAGTGGTGACATCCTTAAGGGTGTGCGCTTCTTTAAAGGTGGTGCGAGAACCAACACTATCTCCATGGGTCACGAATCTCGTGTTATGCGCCTGACCGATGCTGTTCATCTTTTTGATGATGATGCTAGGGTGACTTTAGAAGTATAGCGCTTTAAACCCTATCACATAAAAATGCCCTAATCTGATTCAGGTTAGGGCATTTTTTAGTAGTAGTAATACTAAACTGAAAGATGAATGTCATAAAGATATAGTCGCAAAGATTGCGAAATAACCGAAGGATAAAGGCTTGAAAACCTTGTGTATTGACTGGGATTATGACATTTATGATTCACTTCGGTATAATTCAGGTAACTAGCGGAATAACCTAACGCACCTGACGCTTCTAACACATTCTTTTGCTACATATATTTTCGGACTTGGTATTAGTTTGGTAAATAAACAATCCCACTCACTACTCGTCTTTCTGACCTTTTATTGATTACTTTTCCATCAACAAATAGCTGTGTACTGCTACCGCTATCTAAGCGCATAGCTTTATCAGCACCTAAAAAAGTGAAAAGTGGTATGAGTTCTTTGGCAACCATTGCCTCAGCAGCAACGAGCAGGACAGTACCGTCGGCTCGAGCCCCAATAGCTGCCTGATGTGTACGCCCATTCAAAATATAGGCATTCTCAAAATTTTCAAAGCCAGGGTTGTAAGCACTCTGTCCATTTTCTACTAACAAGGGTCCAGCCTCAACTGCATATGGCAAAGCAAGCAACTGCTTTGGATTCGCTTCAAACTGCGCTTGGATAGTATCACCCGTATTCAACATAGCAAGAGAACGAAAGTAGGGATCGTTCATATCCGCGTCGTAAACAATGGCATAACCATCAAAAGGAACAGTACGTGGTCCAATTTTATTTTCAATCACTCGATTATCTTTAACCGTAATAACACCCTGCCCAGGCACACCAACACGTGCATTTGGCATGGTATAAACCGTTGTTTTAGCGGGAGCATTGTAGCCCGTGATTGGCACAGTGCGCCCTTGGCTCGAGACCGTCACTTGTGTTGACACACGGTTAATTTCCGTCACCCCAGGACCAAAAGCCACACTGGCACGATTGCGTGTAGGCTCTGCAAGTTCTGAACCAGCAATCTTTAATAAGCCAATAGACGTATGCGTCCTTGGATCAAAGTATCCAGCGTTAATGCCAATAAATGCACCATTAGATAATTCACTTATCGTGCGTGGTGTCGTTAAGCTACCCACTACCCGAAACTCACCATAACCGGGGCTAATCTCAACAACATGAACAATGCTCTGCCCAACAGCAGTACTAAAAGGAAACCTGCGATAACGCACACCACTTGCTAAAACTTTATCAAGTGGTGATTTATCTTTGAATGTCTGTTCTGCTGCTGCTGCAATGTCACTAGCATTTTCCAAAAAAGAATTGAGGCTTTGACCAATACCTGTAGCAGTAGCTTCAGTGCTAGTAGGCGTAGTGTTAATAACCGTGCTAATAACACTGTTACCTGGTGTACCAGTATTGAGAGGTGGGGCTGTTGCTGGAATTGTAGGTGAAGTTATAGGTGGAGTTGTAGCAACCTGTGAAGGACTGACAGGCTGTTGAGCTACACCGATACCTTGTTGTTGTGACAGTTGCTGTTGTTGTGCCACACCAATCTGTACTGAAGGGAGCTGTGGTTGCACAGAAGATACAGGAGCTGGTACTGCCGCTGGTTGCACTGGAGCTACTACTTGAGCTGGTTGCAATGGAGGAGGGGCAATAGGGGCAGGCGCTTGTGCTGCTATCGGTACTTGAGGTGTTGCTTGAGGTGTTTGATTAGCCTGTGTCTGAATACCCTGTGTTTGATTAGCCTGTGCCTGAATACCTTGTGTTTGATTAGCCTGTGTCTGTATGCCCTGCGTTGCAACATAAGCTGGCTGGGCTACCACTTGCTGGGCTACTTCTTGTTGAGCTTGCCCTTCAAAATCGAGGACCAAACGCCTTGGCTCAGATAAACTATAGACTCTATAAGGTCGTTCTTGCTGACTACTAAACTTAATGCGTGTTTTATCCAACTCACTAACAAGCTGGATACTCACATCTTCAATTTGCTCTGTTAAACCCCAAGGCACAGCCAAACTAGGCATATTGAGTTCTAAAGGTCTAGCAGCTGTTATCGTGCCCTCTGCTGAAAAGTTATCTATGATTATCCGCTCATCTAAATCAAAGACAATCCGAAAACGCTCACTTGTAGAAAAACGAATATTATTGAGCCGAGGCAGATTCAAACCTAGATATTGCAAGATTTGTTCATCAACATAAACTGAACTGTTTTGTATATGTGGTGTTTGGTCATAGGGGGGCTGCCAAGAGAATTGACTAGCTTGTTGATTAACCGTCCACCCTTGCGCCACAGTATACTGAAGCACCTGAGCATTATAGCTCAACACAATACCATTGGCATTTTTCTGAACAATACTACTAGGTGCTTGCATGAGAGTAGGTACCTGCATGAGAGTTTGTGCAAAACCTAAAGTTACTACAGATAAGATGCTAATTGCTAGAATTAGTTTTAAAGCCTTCAGTTGTAAAAATAAACGTTCAAAAATAAATATGATAATGCCCACTACTCTCCCCAAAGATGTTGTGTTTTTAAATTATTAGTTTGGAATTGTAACTGTTATCTCTTCTCTACCAACAGTCTTACTTATAGATATGAGAATTTACAAGAATCAAATGCTGGAGGGTTTAAGTGCTAGACGGTTTAAGTGCTAGACGGTTTAAGTACTAGACGCTTTAAGTGCTAATTAAGTGCTAGATGTTTTAAGTGCTAGACGTTTTAAGTACTGGATACATTTTGCAATATATCTAGAAATGGTCCAGGAGATAGCTGCGTACCAAGCATGTGATTGAGTGAAAGTGCAATTTGCTGGGCTTGCACATCTTTCAAACTCAAAGTAGCAGCACCTAAATTAAGCGCACGCTTTCGTAACAAGGTCATATTTTCAGGTGATAGATCTATAAAACTCAGGTGTGGTCCTAAATATTGATCTGCGATTTTCACTTCAGCCTTGCTCGTAACCTGAATCAGTAAATCAGTTTCAGTAAGCATGTGTGTTAAGCGTGAATCGGTATATGTACCTGCATAGTGCTGAGTAGTTACTGCTAAGTCAGACGTAGTATTTTCAGCACTTGGTTGCGTCTCAGCAAATAAGCTCAAGTGACTTACACCTGAACTAGCTAACTCTCTTGCAATAGACCGAGCTAAAGCATTCGCACCAATAATCACAGCTCTTGCCCCTCTTGCATCCCACTCATTTGTTTTGAGAAGCTGCATGATTGCTCTGGCCATGTTGTATTCACCAATCAAACCATTGGCAGTAACCGTCAAACTATCAGCAGCAAGGATTTCCTGAGCATCTAAACTACTGCGTTCAGCTTGTTGATAAGCCTCTTTTTGTGCAACTTCATCTAGTGCCAGTAAGCCCACAAAATCTAAAGCTTTTAAACCCTCGCAAACTGCTTCAAAGCGAGTGTTACTAGGAACCGGGTGCAAATAAATATTGCTGCTACGATCTCTAAACTCGCTGAGTGCGTGTGCAAGTTGCTGATTTTGTGTACAAAGGGCTACTAAATGCATGGATTAATAAGGTATACCATCCACCTATGTGTCATGAAAATGACCTTTATCCATGCTAAATACTTTTTAGCATAATCCCATAATCCTATAGGTTTTCAAATTTGCTCTTTATCTACTCAATTTAAGCTAGATATAAGCTAGATATAGCGTTTCAATAGCGCATATCTTAAGAAAATCTTTAAAATTGCGGTGTTTAGCCTACAAGTAAGCTGCTTGTAATGGCAAACATTGCTTTTAATCTAGTTTCTTGCTATAATTCTAAGCAAGTTGGTCGTAATACTATAGTTATTCAGACCTCAAGCAATTATCTAGAGAACCATCATTTTGTCTTTAAGCAAGCTTTTTAAGCAAACAGAGAATCATTCTTTTATAGTGTCCGTAAGAACTCTTTCTACCCCATCACAGTTTTACAGTCACATATGAACTTATCGCTCATATGTACTTAAAGTAATGCGTGTAACCATTTAGGTTATGGAGTGTTCGTTTTTTTGTAGTCACTACTAGATAAACTAAGCGTGAGTTTTGCAATTGCACAAATCATCTTAGGTGTGCGAGATTGATGCAGATAGTCAGTAAAGATAGTTAAAGACTAGCTATAACAAATTTTTTTGGAGGTATCTCATAGCAAGAGATAACAGAAACGACAGAAGAGATCGCGGCAGAGACCAAGGCCTCAAAATTAACGAGAAAATCCGTGTGCGTCAGGTTCGTCTTATTGATGAAAATAGCGAGCAGCAGGGCATTATCGATACTAGAGAAGCTATGGATAGAGCAAGAGCCGTCGATTTAGATCTTGTCATGGTAGGCGAAAGTGCTGATCCGCCTGTAGCAAAAATCATGGACTATGGTAAATTCCGCTACGAAGAGCAGCAAAAAAAGAAAGAGGCGCGCAAGCGTTCTCGTAGTCAAGACCTCAAGTCAATTAAGTTCCGCATTAAAGTTGGCGATCACGACTTCAATACTAAGGTGAACCACATTCGTCGTTTTATCAAAGGTGGTCACAAAGTCAAGGCAACTATCATGTTCCGTGGTCGTGAACGAGCACATCCAGAACTTGGTCAACAACTCTTACAACGCGTTGCAGATGAAGTCCAAGATGTAGCAGCGGTGGAAACAAAACCAAATATTGCTGGTATGGATATGAATATGGTTCTTGTTCCTGCTGCAAATGCACCTGCTTCAAAAGACAAGCCTAGAAATGCACAAGCTGATGCGCCTAAAGCTGAAGAAGCTAAAGCAGAGACTACAGCTTCAAACACTACAACTTCAAGCACTACAGCTCCAGGAACTACAGATGCACCTGCAACTGAAGCAACTGAGTCTGAAGTTAAAGAAGCAGTAGTGAAAGAAGAAGTGGTTAAAGAAGCCACAGTTGCTGCTGAAGTTATGGCTGAAACAGAAACTACTGAAGCACCAGCAGCAGAAGCTTAAGCTTATGGTCTTAATGCTTATGGTCTTAATGCTTATGGTTAATAGTATGATTTGATTTCTTGACGTTAAAGATGCTACACAATTTGGACTATAGCTTTAGCTTTCATATGTCAGGTCCTATTATGTTAGGTCCTATATAGCATCAACACAAAACTACCCAAAACAATAAAATAATGTAAGTAATGACTTGTTCAAGTTTCTGTAGTTAGAACCTTTTTCGAGTCATTATTTTTGAATCCCCTCTAATACCGAAGTGAATCATAAATGCCATAATTACCCGCTTTTTGATTTGAGAAATTGTGTTGTAGCTCAAGAAATATTTATACTGTGCCAATGCTTTAGATGATTGGCGCAGCCCATGCTACGAAGTAGCTTGCTACTTTATGGTTTGTGATGATAGTGAATGAAACAGGTGGCTAAGGACCAGTCACACCTGTTTCACAAACCAGTCTATTCGTTACGCCAAGGAAGTAATTTGCGCTCGAGCCACTGTATGCCATATGTGAGTAGTACACCCAATATCATCACTACAAAAAGTCCAGCATACATCTGCTCCGTAGA
>CALDTA010000362.1:0-7997 GCA_937924455.1 uncultured Deinococcales bacterium | reverse complement strand
TGGGCAAGCCCTTCTTGCAAAACGCCTTGGCAAAAAACGGGTGATTGCTGAAACAGGTGCAGGACAACACGGTGTGGCAACTGCAACCGCAGCAGCCCTTTTTAATCTTGATTGCATTGTTTATATGGGTGAAGAAGATATTCGCCGTCAGGCGCTCAATGTATTCAGGATGAAACTTCTTGGTGCTGAAGTCCGCCCCGTCAGCAGTGGTACAAAAACACTTAAAGACGCTACCAACGAAGCCATTCGTGATTGGGTCACCAATGTACGAGATACCTTTTACATTATTGGTTCAGTTATTGGACCTCACCCATACCCAATGATGACACGTGACTTTCAAAGTGTTATTGGCTTTGAAACGATAGATCAACTTGAAGAAGCAGAAGGGCGCAAAATTCCTGATGCAGTCATTGCTTGTGTTGGTGGCGGTTCAAATGCAATTGGCATTTTTGCACCTTTTGCTTATCTTCCTGAAAACGAGCGCCCGCTGCTTTATGGCGTAGAAGCTGCAGGGCACGGTGTAGATACTGGTGCTCATGCAGCGAGTATTTCTGCTGGTAAAACAGGTGTATTACACGGTTCGCTGATGTACCTTATGTCAGATGAAAATGGTCAAATTACACCTGCACACTCTGTATCGGCAGGGTTGGATTATCCAGGCGTTGGTCCTGAGCACTCTTACTATGCTAAAGAAGGCATTGCCCAATATATAGGCGTTGATGACGGTCAAGCTTTGGAAGGCTTTAAGGCTTTAAGTGAAATCGAAGGCATCATACCTGCGCTCGAAAGTTCTCATGCCATTTACTCTTGTATGCAAATGGCAAGCAAAATGAAATCGGATGAAATCATTGTTGTTAATCTTTCAGGCAGAGGTGACAAAGATGTGACTGAAGCTATGCGCGTACTGAAAGAGTTTGAAGGGCAGGATACCTAAATGACTAGAATCAAAACTGCATTTGAAAAAGCTGCTAGTGAGAATCGTGCTGCTTTCATACCGTATTTGACGGCTGGCTTTCCCACAAAAGATAGCTTTATAGAACATGCTAGTACACTGCTCGAGCACGGAGATATCCTCGAAGTAGGTCTTCCCTATTCTGACCCCCTCGGTGATGGTCCAACCATTCAAAAATCTTCAGAAACTGCTTTAAGTCAGGGCATGACTACCCAAGATTCTTTTGATTACATCAAAGAACTAAGAAGCAAAAGCGACAAAGCTATCGTCATGATGACTTACTACAATCCGATCTACTGCCATGATGGTGGTGAAGCAGGCTTTTTAAAAGATTTGAAGGAAAGTGGTGCTGATGGCATCATTTTGCCAGACTTACCACCAGATGAAGGTGAAACACTGATTGAAGCAGCACGTGAATTAGATTTAGATACTATTTTTCTTGTTGCGCCAACATCAACCGACGAGCGATTAAAGACAGTCACAAATGCTTGTCGTGGTTTCATCTATGCAGTCTCAGTTACAGGGGTAACAGGTGCAAGAGATGCACTCCCTGCTGATGTACCAAGTTTAGTGAATCGAACGAAGGCTGTCAGCGACCTACCTGTAGCAGTTGGCTTTGGTGTCAAAAATGCAGAGACAGCGTCACCAGTAGCTGCGGTAGCAGATGGCGTTGTGGTAGGCTCTGCTCTTATATCTAAATTAGCATCAGGCGATACTGTCGATGACTTGGCTGCTGAAATTGCAGGGGCTTGTAAAAAGTCTTAGCCCATCTACAAAAAACGACGGTTTACCAGATTTCGTGTATCGACTTGTGTAATCCTTGATTTAATCAGTTTGCCTTAAAATAATACACACGAAATCGGAAACCTTCCAAAAAACAAAACAAGCGGGATAGCTAAAAAAGCTATCCCGCATTTCTTTATGCTTTGAAATACTATTCAGAAAGCTCGTTTTGTAAATACTCTATTGCTACTTCTAAAGCAGTTTCAGGATCAACTGCTATGTCAGGCTCAACACCACGCCCCTCCCATGTTGCACCACGAATCGGTGCTAGCACACCTGTAGCAATCCAAGCTTGTGATCCATCACGAAAACAAAATGGCACCAAGGTTTCAACATTTCCTGCTGTGGTTTGACCAATCAAGGTAGCTCGACCAGTTACTTTAAATGCACCTGCTAAACCTTCAGCAGCACTGTGTACATTGTCATTGATTAAAACGGCGAGGGGTAATTCGGTTTCTACCCGCCCAAACGCTGGGTACGGTATAGGCAAAGTCCAATTAGAAATCATTCTAAAGATAAAGCCTCGTGTAAAAATACCTGCGGATTGAAACAGCTCAACTAGAATTCCTCCACCATTATCTCGAATATCTAAAATAAAGGCAGTAGCACCTTCAGCAAGTAACGCTTGAACTGCGCTACGCAAATTACTAGCTACAAAATCAGTTGCCAAATCAGGCAAGGAAATATAGCCAATATTTTCTGGCAACAAGTAATAGCCAACATTACCTAAGTAAGTTAACTCATCTGCATATTCAGGCATATGCTCAAGTCGTTTTTCTTCTATACCGTCTTCTATACCATCTTCAATACCGTCTTTAAGCGCTTCTTCAGTATCACTGCCAATATTAGTTTGAGAAAAAACGCCAAGACATGCCAAATCACCGTACTTGTTACGAATTTCTTCAACTTTTACAGGCGGAACAAAGGTGCTGTGATTATCATCAAGCAAGTCATACATGTCTTCTAGCAACGCGTAAAATGCGTCATCATCTGCTGCAGCTAAAGCTTGTGGTTCGTATTCAAGCCGAGCTTCATTCCACATATCAGCGATGCCATCGCTATCCCAATAGCGTTCACTGACTAATCGCCAAGCTGTTTCAAATCTTTTGCCATAATCGATTTGAGCGGGTGTTGTACTGGTTTGATTAGTTTGGGATTGGTCCGTTTGGGCTCGAGCCCCCCCCATAACTCCTACAAACGTCAAGATTACAATAAATATAAAAAAACTAAGATTACAAAGCCTTTGAGCATCCATAATCTTAGTGTATCGCTAGTAAATTACCTGTTTGTTAGACCAAATTACTGTGCTACAGCCTAAATTCTATAACACCGCTAGTTCATCCAAATAGCTTTCAAGCAATTCCTCAGTTAGTTCAAAGCGCTGTGCGCCAATAGCAGTTGCATTCAACGCCCCTGCCACATTGCCTAAACGTGCTGCATGAAGGGCATCATGACCTTTCATAATGCCATGGGCAAAAGCAGCCGTAAAATAATCTCCAGCACCCGTAGAGTCAATAATATCTTCCCTATCTAGAGGATCAACAAAAGCATTCAATTCTGGTGTGACCACCATTGAACCTTGTGCACCAAGTTTAATCACCACTCGGTCTATACCTTCATCTGCCAATTCTTCAATTGCTTCAGAAATAGAATCTTGCTGTGTCAACGCGAAAAGTTCATGCTCATTCATTAGTAGGTAATCAACACCACTTATAAGCTCTGTCAAATTTCCTCGAATGCTATCTACAGCACCACTACCCATATCTACAATGGTCGTTAGGCGTGCTTCTTTAGCAATATCAAAGGCTTTGAGAGCATATTCACGCTGAAAGCCACCTACTAAGCTATAGGCACTCATCACTAAGGCATCAGCACTAGCAATATCTTCTTTGCGTAGATGTTCTGCATTTAATTCACGACTAGCACCAGGTGAACCAATCATGGTTCGCTGGGCGTCTGGCGTAATGATCAAGGTAATACTGCTAGTTTGTAACAAATCATCGTATTGCATTAAGCTTGTATCAACATTTGTTTTGCGAATATAACTAAGGGCAAGGTCAGCAAAAGCACCCTGTCCTACACGTGTTGCAATCTTTGCATGATGTCCAAGTCGAGATAGCGCTGTTGCAACAGTTGCACCTGCACCACCAGGTTCCATAGAGGCTCGACTAGCAATAACCTCTCCCCCCAACTCAGGTAATTCATCTACAAAATACATTTGGTCTACTGTGGCATCGCCAACAACAATAAAACTAGACATTTCTTCTCTTAATTCTTCCCGCAGGCTTAATAAAAAAGTTTACTGAAACCTGCAATATTTAAAAACCTTACTTAAATGATGTAAAAGACAATTACCAAAATAAGGAACTAGCAGCACATGATAAAAATCAGGCAACAGTTTCCCAATCCTCCCATAGGTTTCTCTTTCTAAATAGCTTCTCTTTTGAATACCCTTAACAACAAGAGATTAGTTGAAAACCCTATATCTTTATATCAACTTATCGTGATTATAGGGCATTGTAACACACAAATTTCCAACATGTCATAGCACAAAACTACACTCAGTACTTCATTAATTCAAAATGAAGAGTATTGTGATAATCATGAGACTTCAAATGCACCTTAAACCTTGAGTTATACTTTAGGTACACAGCGTCAGGTACACAGCGTCAAATTTTATTCAGATTTTATTCAGATTTGATTCTGAGCACATCCCACCGTGTAGCAATTCCAAGCAAAGCTTGATTCACTTCACCAGATTTTGTCATCAACAAGGCTTCTAACTTTGAATCATCTAGAAAAAACATTCTGGCTTCTTCGACACGTGTGGCTTTTGCAATAAATTTGTAGTTGATACGTCTTTTATTGATTTGCAAAATCGACTCAATGGATTGATCTTTTAAAGCAATTTCCTCGTGTCGATAGTCAGCATTTCTTGAAATCCAGTGCGTAATCGTATTTTCTGTCAACAAACCACAAAACCGTCTATGTTCATAAACAGGAAAGCGACTGTGTCCTGTTTTTTTAATCAGTTTAAGTACATCTGAAAAACTATCATGACAAGCAACCGTCACAACTTTCTTTGCAAATAGCTGTTCTGCCAGTACAGGGTTGATTAGTCTTTGACGAATAGCTTGAATATTTGCAAGTGTTTCTTCTGTGGGTACGGACAAGTACTCGTAAGGCTCAGTTAGGTTATGAACAATAACGTTTCGCAAACGAGCCATTTCTAAAACACTTTGAGCATCTTCCCAAGCACCATGTTGTTGCTGAAAATCTCTTACCAAGCTTGTAAAGCCCATGTAACGATCTCGCTTTACGGCTTCTTCTAGATATTTTTCGATTGCATTATAACTTTCAATGAAATCATCAATTCGGTTTTCTTGCTCTTGGCTTAGTGGCATAAATTCTTATCAGACCTTATTCTCAAACTTTATTCTAAAAGTTAGATTTCTTCTTTTTTTACAAACTGCACTGTTTTTACAAACTGCACTGCTTTTACAAACTGCACTGGGTCACCAATGTTGATTAGTCCTGAGGTGAGGGCTCGAGCCGTAATCCCCCCGTGCCCACGCATAGCATTGTAACCACCTTCGCCCAAATTCTCTTCCATCCTTGAGCAAGGATGACAATAGCCAGTTCCTTCAAACTCAACATCACCAATCGAAAACTGCTTATCTCGCAGGGCTAACAAGTTAAGTCCTGAAACAAGCAAATTTCGCCTAAGCAATTCAGGCTCAACACTCTCTTTCGCTAAAAGTCCAGCAACAACTGCTAAATGCTCTTTCTGAATCAAAGTAACTTGTCTTTTTGCCTTCATATCAACCTTTTTGTTCATGATGCGTCTATCCCCCTGCAAGCCCAAACCTGCAAGCACTTCAACTTCTTCTGGTTGAATAATTGCACCTCTACGTTCACTCCGCAATCCAATCCATTCAAGCCTACCAACTTGAGGCATAGTCTCCATTAACTCTTTTACGCTTTTCTTTTCCATGCAGTCCTTATATCCCTGTAGTCCTTACATCCCTATAGCCCTTATATCCTTGCAGTCCTTATATCCTTGCAGTCCTTATATCTCTGTAGTCCTTACAGTCTATAACGAGAAGTCTACAACAAGAATCGTTTCGAACTGTTAGCTTTAAACAAGCAAAAACAAGCAAAAAACAAGCAAATTGTGTAATGTGTAAAGCATATTGGGTAAAACATACTGGGTAAAGCATATTGGGTAAAACCTGTGTAAAACCTGTGTAAAGTAAAGCACTTAAACAAATCCACCATAGCTTCATTCTTCGCTCAACATAGTTATACTAAGCTATATGCCAAGTCCAGATAAACAGCTAAGTAGCAAGATATCGCTTGAAGACAAACGTCAAGACCCTTTTCATAGCAACAAAAAAGCATGGCAAGCTGCAACAGAAGCCTTGTTGCGTGATAGACAAAAAATTGCAGGTGGTGGTGGTGAAAAAGCTATCGCACGTCAACACAAGAAAAATCGTTTATTCGTTCGAGAGCGCATCGCAAAACTGATTGACCAAGATAGTAGCTTTTCAGAACTGATGACCTTCGCAGGGCACAATATGTATCTTGAGGCAGGTGGGGCTGTTTGTGGCGGCACAGTAACAGGCATTGGTCGTATTCATGGCAAACAGTGGATGATTATTGCCAACGATGCCACCGTAAAAGCAGGCGCTTTCTTCCCTATCACTTCAAAAAAAGTCATTCGTGCCCAGACGATTGCCTTAGAAAATCATATTCCAACACTTTATCTGGTCGATTCTGCTGGTGTCTATTTGCCCATGCAAGATGAAATCTTTCCTGATCAAGATGATTTTGGCAGAGTCTTCTATTTAAATTCTCGTATGAGCGCCATGGGCATTCCACAGATGGCAGCCATCATGGGTAACTGTGTAGCAGGTGGTGCATACCTGCCTGTCATGTGCGATACCTTAGTCATGACTGAAGGTAGCGGTCTGTACTTAGCAGGACCAGCACTTGTCAAAGCAGCAATCGGGCAAGACGTCAGTAGTGAGGACTTAGGTGGCGCTGAAATGCACGCAAGCATTGCTGGAACTATCGACTACCATGAAGCTGATGATGACGCAGCCATAGGTCGCTTGCGAAGCTTAGCAAAGAACTACGCAGCAAAAGAAACCGCAGCATGGGCGCAAAACCGTTCTGATGTTCAAGAAGCAAAAGCAAAGCTCGATGATTTAGTAGGAATCTTACCTAGAGAAGGTGGTACACAGAGCTTTGACATGCACGAGCTACTTGCAAGGTTACTAGATAATTCAGACTTCGATGAATTTAAAGCTACTTACGGACAAACAATCATCTGTGGTACAGGACATTTAGGTGGTTTTCCAGTTGGCATCGTCGCTAATCAAAAAACCGTTATCAAAAATAAAGGCAAGCTTGAAATCGGTGGGGTTATCTATGCCGAAGCAGCAGATAAAGCTGCACGCTTTATCCTTAACTGTAATCAGACAGGCATCCCAATTATTTTCATTCACGACGTTAACGGATTCATGGTGGGTAAAGACAGCGAGCACGAAGGCATCATCCGTCGTGGTGCAAAAATGGTCAACGCAGTATCGAACTCTGTCGTGCCACGCATTAGCTTGATTGTTGGTGGCTCATACGGTGCAGGACACTATGCTATGAGTGGCAAAGCCTTTAGCCCTAGATTTCTTTTTGCGTGGCCTAGTGCAAAGTTTAGTGTCATGGGCGGGCAACAAGCTGCCAAGACCATCATGGACATTCAACTAGCGCAGCTTAAACGTCAGGGCAAAGAACCAGATGATAAAGAGCTAGAAGCATTATTTAACGAAATCAGTGCTGATTACGAAGAAGCCTTAGATATTCGTTATGGTGCTGCAAGGTTGTGGCTAGATGAAATCATCTTACCGAGTGAAACACGTGAACGCTTAATCGAAGCACTTGAAGCTTGTGCGCTTAATCCAAATCAAGATGATTTTAAATTGGGTGTTTTTCAAGTATAGTAGCTATCTGGGTTAAGCTACTGGGTTAAACTAAGAGCATGAAAACATTCAAACGCAATGAACTATCGGGCAATCCTCTGAATCCAGACAATTTTGTTGGCACAGGTGAGTTAAAACGCATGGTTGCTGAGCCAGATGTCAAGACATTCCACGTCACCTTTGAAGCAGGCAGTCGCACCAATTGGCACACACATTCAGTACCCCAACTCATCGTCATACTAGAAGGAACATGTTGGGCACAACGCAAAGATGGCACTAAAGAA
>CALDTA010000361.1:0-4812 GCA_937924455.1 uncultured Deinococcales bacterium | reverse complement strand
ATTCCTGTTGGTGTAATTACTGCGCTTGTTGGTGGTCCATTTTTCTTGTACTTGTTAAAAAGAAGAAAGTTTTAAAATGACTTTAAGTTGTGAAAATGTGAGCTTTAGTTATCAAGACAACTCTGTTTTGACAGATATAAGCTTTGAGCTATCTACCAATGAGATTTTAGGGGTTATTGGACCAAATGGTGCTGGGAAATCTACAGTTATCAAGTTAATGAGTCGGGTGCTCGAGCCCACCTCAGGCACTATCAAACTTGGCGGCACACCTATCCAATCCATAAAACGAAAAAACCTAGCAAAACAAATCGCAGTCCTTCCCCAAAGCTACATCATGCCCGAAGCCTTCACGGTCTTTGAACTTGTACTTATGGGACGTACCCCCCACTTAGGTCTGTGGCAACAAGAAACAAAAGAAGATATTCGACGTGTTGAAGAAGCTATGCAAAAAACCGAAATCTGGCACATGCGTGAGCGCATGGCTTCAGAACTTTCTGGCGGTGAGCGACAGAGATTATTAATAGCAAGGGCACTAGTACAAGAAGCAACCTATCTTCTACTTGATGAACCCACCAACCATTTAGATATAAAACATCAATTAGAAAGTTTACGCTTTCTCAAAAATAAACTAAGCAATAAACCTAGCAATGAACTTGGTATCTTAGTCGTAATTCACGACTTAAATATTGCAGCACAACTCTGTAACCGACTGATACTCTTAAGTAAAGGTAAAATGGTAAGTACTGGCAATGTCAATGAGGTATTAACAAAAGAAAACATAAGTCAATACTTTGAGGCAGACACAAGTATTTTGCAGCATAACAATCATCCAGTGATTGTCCCACAACTATAGTTTCTAACAAGATAAAAACAACATAATGCAAATGGTAAAAGAAAATCCTAGACTTCTTACTATTGGTGGTTCAGATAGTGGTGGTGCTGCGGGCATCCAAGCAGATTTAAAAACCTTTGAAGCACTAGGTAGCTTCGGTATGTCTGCTTTGAGCATGATTACGGCTCAAAATACTTTAGGTGTTCATGGTGTAAGACTTTTAGAGCCTGAATTCTTAGAACAACAAATCACTGTAGTAGCAAATGACATAGGCATCGATGCTTTAAAAACAGGCTTTCTAGCTAACAAAGATTTAATTGAAACAACTGCAAACACTATCGCAACACTAGACTGCATCAAAATTATCGACCCCGTTATTGTCAATAGTAAAGCGGAGCAAATTGTAGATAATTCTGGCATTCAAGTCTATAAAGATACCTTATTCAGCCAAGCCACCGTAATAACGCCAAATATCCGAGAGGCAAGCCTGTTAACCTCTATAGATATACACACTCAAAACGATGTTGAAACCGCAGCATCAAAACTACTAGAGTTTGGTAGCGAAACTGTTCTGATTAAAGGTGGCTATCTCAAAGAAGCTAAAGCTGCTGATTATTTACTAAGTCATGATAACTCACTATGGCTATATGGTTCAGCTATAGACACAAAAAATACACATGGTTCAGGTGACACCCTCAGCGCAGCTTTAGCCGTGTACTTAGCTAAAGGTTTGGATTTATTTGATGCTTTTAAAGCTAGTAAAGACTTCTTACAAAAAGCTATCGAAGCAGGCGCAAGTAGACAATTAGGATCTGGACAAGGTAGCTTAAAACAAAATTTCAAATCAAGTTGACATGATAGGCTATCTATGACAGTTGTGTCTAATCAAAGGTGGATTATCAGCCATAGTAATTACTAACTAATTGAAGTTGACACATCTTATAAGTTTTTCAAAACTTCTATTTATCCTAAACATCTTGACCAACCTTGAAAGGGGCACAATCATGTATGACTCTCCAGAAAACCACCTAGAACTTTGGCTCATCCGCCACGGACAATCCACTTGGAACGCAGAACGAAGAATTCAAGGCATAAGCGATTCACCACTGAGTGACTTAGGTAAAGAACAGGCAAAACGACTCAACAAAAGACTCAAGAACGTTCACTTCGACAAAGTCTATGCTTCTGATTTAGAACGAGCATTTAATACTGCTGAAATCGCACTTGAAGGCAAAAACCTAGAGATAGTTCCTGAAAAACGTATCCGTGAAATCAACCTTGGTGACTTTGAAGGTAGAATTATCTCAGAGTTATCAGATGAAGAGCAAGCAGAATGTAGAGTTTGGTTTTTAGGTCCTTTTGACCAAAAAGTATCAGGTGGTGAATCTCGCAATGACTTATCTGCAAGAGGAAAAGACTGGCTTGAATCTCTACCAAAGCAAGGTCGAATTGCTGCCTTTGCACATGGTGGACTAATCGCGGCACTCTTGCAACTCTTCACTGGAAGCCTAACTGAATCAAGCAAAGGCTCAATGTACGCATGGCACTTCAGGCTTAATAACACCAGCATTTGCAAACTACTGATTTCTGATACAAATACCATCCTCTCAACCGTTAACGATACTGCACATTTGCAATCCGAAATATAGAAGGCTTCCGATTTCGTATGTATTGTTTGAAGTAAAGCTGATTAAATCAATGATTACGCAAGTCGATACACGAAATCTGGTAAACCGTAAAATATAAAGCTCACAAAGCTTATAAAGATATGTTTTGTAGCTCATCATCCACCGCTATAACTAGTGACTATGCCACAGCTATATACGCTTCAAACTGTTCTGATAGTTTTGTCTATAGGAATATTGTTTTCTACTGCTCAAACACAAACTGTACAAATACCTATAGCTCAAACACCTATAGTTATAGTTCAAGCAAAAACTGCCAATCACTGTCTTTCAACACTACCTGTTACCCAAAACAGTACTGACAGTACCTATACCGAGCTATACCAATTCGATTCAGAACATGCCTCACAGATTTACCAATACACCACTGACAAAGTAAAACAATGGCTCAGCTTTGGTAACTATCTTGAAACTGCAATTCATGAAAGCAACCATCACCTGAACCGCATACTTAGCCGAGAATGTGAACCACGCAATAAACGAAAATACTTTTTAATCGGAAATGTTTTCGAGACAGATTTACAAGTTGGTGAAACACCATCCATAAACATTATCAACCAGACTGTTCCTGCTACACTCCAACGCAGTGAACGCTATAGCATTTACATATCTGCTAATCCAAATGTTCACAAGAACACACTATCTAGTCTACTAGATGAGCTGTCAGCATATACAGGTGAGGCATGGATACACTTAGCCATAAAACAAAATCCATCTGCACCACAAAGTCTGAACTACAGCCAATTTCAAATTGATGGCATGGTCAACTTTATGCTGTACTTACAGGCTTATTTGAAATCTTCAAGGCTTTACTATTCTGATGCATACACAAAAATTCAGTCACAAGAGAACACCGTGACATATATGGCAAGCTTATGGAAACAAGCAGAAGACATTCTGCTAGCAGCCTATCCTTATATCCAAGATAACCGTGCTGCACAGCACTTCTTTTATACTAGTGATGGTACAGCATCTGCGATTGAACATTTAAAACAAATCTATACGTCAGACATGCTTACAGAGTTAAAGCTTCTAAAGATTGATCATTTAGCTCTCGAAGATTTTCAAAACAACTACTTACATAACAGATAAAAAAAGAGGATGAGCTAAACTCACCCTCAAATTATCGTCAATAAAAATAGTGAGTCACATTTCTTGTGGTGCTGCTATCCCTAAAACATCAAGCATATAAGCCAAAGTATCACGTACTTTCATAACTAAGGCTACACGTGCTTCTTTCAAGCCTTCTTCAGAATCCAACACTCTTGTATCTGGATTGCCATTTTCATCTTTATGATTAAAATAGCTGTTCCAACTTGTTGCCAATTCCAAGGCGTACTGTGCAACAATGTGCGGAGCAAACTCTCTTGCAGCACTCGCTATCACTTCTGGTACTTTAGCAATCATTTTAGCTAGACCAAGTTCTAAGTCACCAACTTTTGACCAATCAGCTTTGCCAATATCGACACCTTCAGTTGCTCGTAAAATGCTACAAGCCCTTGCATGGGCATATTGAATGTATGGCGCAGAATCACCCTGTAAATTTAGTGCCTGTTCCCAACGAAAATCAATAATCCTCGTAGCTTCGCTCTTAATCATGCCAAAACGTAGTGCGCCAAGACCAACTTGTCTAGCTATCTCATCACTATTAGCTAAGTCAGGATTTTTTTCTTGAATGGTTGTTTTTGCCCGTTCGATAGCACCTTCTAAAGCCGTATCAATAGCAACCGTAATACCTTTACGCCCACTCATGTCTTCGCCCTCAAGCTTTACAACTTCATAAGCTAAGTGATGGTGTACATCTGCACTGTGGTTTTTAACCCGTGCATCATCAGCAAGTTTTAGCGCAGTCTTAACAATCTCTTGTGGGTGTCTTTGGCGGATATCAATAATATTTACAACTTTAACACCACCACCAAAAGACTGGTCATCTAGGCTTTCAACCCCAGCAGAGCTACTGGTATAAAGAACTTTTCCTGAAGGCTGTTCGGCAAAACGTTCAGCTTTTAAGCCTTTTAGTGCGCCAACTTTCCAGAGATGATAGCCAATGTCTTTACAAACGTACATCGCATTGCCATTGCTACGGACAAGCACTACATTTGATTCTTCAAGCCCTGGAATAAACTCAGATACATCCATGATAAGCGCATCTTTGAATTTACCGTCGCTTGGCGTGGATACATAATCACTATTTTTTAAGATAGCAAGTCCTGCATCCATAAAGCCACAGTCAACTACATCAGACTCCCAAACAAGTAAGTCATACTCAGCACCAAGTGACCAATAGGTTTCAAG
>CALDTA010000360.1:0-2572 GCA_937924455.1 uncultured Deinococcales bacterium | reverse complement strand
CTTCGTAGACCGTATAGGCAGCACCACAGCTATGACAGTCAATATGTGTAGCAAGCATACTTCTTTGCTCATCAGTTAAGTGTTCAAGGGCTGATGTTGTAGCTTCTTCTGATGAAAAGAACTGTTTTAAACCTTTTTGCATTTTGGCAATAGGACTTAGAAGGATTTTTTGTTGACAATGCGGGCAGGATAACATGCCAGCGGGTACACTAGTATCGAAGACCCTTTTGCAATTTGGGCATTGATATTGCCTGTCTTCTTGTAAGTTTGCCATCGTGATTAGTAGCATAACAGAAAATATTCACAGAATCTTGTCAACAAGTTGTCAAAGTTCCAGCTCATTTTGATTTGCTAAGGTCTAGTTATGTTGTTAGGTCTTAGAAGAAATGTCATTTTCTTGAGTAGTTTGTCTTTTCTATTCATAATTTGTGTTAGTTGTATTGAGGGGATTCACCCCTTTGATAAGACGCAAATACCAGTTATTACGGTTAGTAGTGGTTTGCAGCCAACAATTTCCTTCTCGCCAAGTCCTTCCTACCTTTTGAGGATATACGAAGGTGCAGAAGATAAAGATGGCTTTGACGTGTATTGGGAAACTAGAAATGGTGATGCCTATGAAAATGATTTGGTATCGCCTGTGACATTATCTGGTGCAGCACTCATTGCAGGACAGACTTATACGGTTACAGTTGAGCGAAAAGACCCCTTAGGCACAGGTGAGGGTTTTTTGAATACACGGCGTAAATATGTTGGCAAGCTGAGTTTTGTTGCGTCTGTAAATTAACTTTAGCTCCTAATAGCTCTTAATATCACTGTGTTTTAGTAAAATCTAGTGGTATTCTCGCAGTAATGTCTGAGCTATGATTGATGACTTTGCCATATTGTTTGGCAGTATACTTGAAATAGCTTCAAAAAACGTTTACTCGCAGGGTTTTGTTTAGCCACTTCTCACCTCGAAAGGCTTGCATACAGTAAGCATACTAAAGTGGTTGGACTTTATTTCTATTGAATCAAAGCCTTTTGTTTAAAAAGCATTTTGCTTCATAAAAATTGCTGTTGCGGTACTTGATAGAAAGGTTTTTATGCAATCAGCTTCTCCTACATCTTCTTCAGCAGGTCTCTCTCCTGAGAATACTCAGGATAATCAAATTGGTATTCAAAATAATACTCAAAAACCACAAGTGGATAAATCACATATCGATAAACTCATGACTACGGATTTTCAAAGTTTCATTGAAAATTATATCTCTGACCTAAAAGAGGTTTTTGAAACAGGACCTTATGTTGATGTTGTACACACAACTAGAGGTTTTATTCCTGAGGTGTTTCGAAAGATTCAATCAGGCGTGCCACTTTCTACCTTTATTCCTAAACGCTACGGTGGACGTGGTGCTCAGAGTGAAGAAACGTTTTCGATGGTTGAGGCGTCTAGCTATCAGTCATTACCTCTAGGTTTGACTATGGGTATAAATGGTGCGCTGTTTATCCAACCTGTTGTTCGTTATGCCCAAGACGCAATTAGGCAGGGTGTATTGACACGTTTTATTGAAAAACAAGCAATGGGTGGTCTGATGCTCACTGAGCCAGATTATGGTTCAGATGCGATTCATATGCAAACCAACTATCAGGAAAAAGAGAATCACTACCATATTCGTGGTACGAAGCACTGGCAGGGTTTGACTGGTATGGCTGATTTTTGGCTTATGACAGCTCGCAAAGGCTCTGAAGATGGCAAACTTGGTCGCCAGATTGAGTTTTTTGTCTGTGATGATAGTCAGGCTGAGCAGAAGATTGCTGTTGAGGAATATTACGATAATCTTGGTGTTCACATGATTCCTTATGGGCTAAACCAAGTGGACGTGAAGGTTCCGCTGACCCACAAGCTCGAGCCCATCAAAGGTGGCATCCGTATGATGATGGATGTCTTGCACAGAAGTCGTTTACAGTTTCCAGCTATGGGCATTGGTTTCCTGCGTCGTTTACAAGAAGAAGCTTTAAAGCACTGTCAGGAGCGCATTGTAGGGGCAAAGCCACTAACAGCATATGACCAAGTGCAAAAGCGTCTTTCAGAGATTCAAAGCTACCTAACAGCCTGTACTGCTATGTGCGTTTATGGTTGCGAGAACTCAAATATTGACGTTGATTTGTCGCAAGAATCACTGACTGCAAACAGCATCAAAAGCCTGTTAACAGATTACATGCAAGAAGCTTCTCAGTCACTGCTGCAACTCACGGGCGGTCACGGTTTCAGACTTGACCACTATGCTGGTCGTGCAACTGTTGATAGTCGTCCCTTCCAAATTTTTGAAGGTTCGAATGATATTTTGTATCCACAAATTGCTGAACCAGTGCTTAAGATGATGCGTCAAAAGAAAGAGATGAATCCTTTTAAGTTTCTAAAAGAGTTTGAACTTACGAGCAAAGCTAGTGATTATCTAAAAGATGCCTTGAGTTTTGAAATCAATGGCAATCTATCGCAACGCAAGCTTGTGGACTTTGGGCAAATCATCAGTAGGGTTATCACGATGGAGTTTGTCATCAATCTATCTGAACGTGGATTTCGTCCTGAACT
>CALDTA010000359.1:0-6083 GCA_937924455.1 uncultured Deinococcales bacterium | reverse complement strand
TAAGCCATCTGCAAGCACCGCTTCGTATAGTGTTGCTGGGTCTTTGCAGGGAAGCAAAAAGAAATTTGTGCTACTAGAGTGGTAACGGATATCAGCAGCATCTAGGGCAGCAAAAATACGCTGCCTTTCACTTTTTACTTCTTGTATGTAATCCTCAACAACTTGCCTACCTTCAGTCAACACAACATCGGCAGTGGCTAGTTGCAATACCGACACTGAAAAGGGTGGTATCGCTTTTTGCACATGCTGAATCATGTCAGGATTACCAAGTGCGTAGCCCAAACGTACACCTGCTAGACCAAAGGCTTTAGATAGTGTACGCAGACATATAATGCTTGGAAAATCAGCTATCAATTTTGAATAGTCTGTATCAGAGAATTGATGATAGGCTTCATCAATAATAACCGTCCAGTTGTTCCTTTGTGCTGTTTGAAGAAGTTCTAATACTTCATCTTCTGGATGTACATTTCCTGTAGGTGCTGCTGGATTTGCTAAGAAAAACACACCTGTTTTATCACGCAATATGTCTTTTAATGCTTCAAGTGGCAGACTAAAATCATCATTTAGCGGTAGCTCAATCAAAGCATCAGGTTCTAGCAAATTAGCGTCTAGCTCGTAAACTGCAAAGGTTGGCTTTAGACATAGCACAGTCTGCCCCAAACCACTGATTTCAATCATTCTTCTGATTAGCGTGTTAGACCCTGAACCAATAGCTACGCCTAACTCAGTCCAGTCACAATAATCTGCAATGGCTTTTCGCAAACTATCTGCGTGAATCTCTGGATAACGATTGAACTCAATAGTACGAAGTCTATCAAAAACTTTTTCTTTTAAATCTGGCGATAAATCATAGGGGGATTCATTTTGATCTAGCTTGATGCTGTAAGCTTTTGCTGTAAAGTTATAGGCTGGACGATTTTGCACAGCTTTACGAATAGTCATGTTCGCTAGCATAGCAAATGCATAAAAAAAGCGTAGAGGTAATTCGTATCCTCTACGCCATCTTGTAAATATCTAGATTGAGGCTTAGCCTGCTACACGCTGTCTAGCCACCTCCAGCAACTCACGTAGTGGTGCTGTAGGTGTCACTTCATCAATTGTCAGAGGTGCTTCAGCCAAGGTAGGGTCAAGACGAATTGTTTCTTCCCATGCTTCGACAGCTTTTGAGTAACGCTCGAGCTTGTAGTTCACGATGCCATAATTGAGCAGCGTACTCTTATCTGAAGGGTTAATCGCAAGTGCTCTCTCAAAAGCCAAGAGTGCTTCACCTGAAAAGCCAACAACAAAGTAGGCAAAGCCCAGATTATTGAGCAAGTTTGGATTATCACTGAAGTCTTCAGTAGCACGTAAATAAGCTTCTATCGCAAGATCAGGTTGCCCACTACGTTGTAACGCAATGCCATGGTAAAAAGCAGCAGCAGCCGTATCTTCAACAGAGCGTGAGCGTGCAAAACTACCCGCTGCATCTGCATAACGGTCTTCATCTAGTAAGGCAATGCCCTCATCCAAAGCAGCTTGTGCATCTGGCGATAAATTAATAGCAGCAGTAGTTTGTACACCACTAAGTTGTGCTTGCTCTTGTTGTTGGGCTCGAGCTATCAGGTCAGCAAAGCTAAGTTGTTCTTCACCTTGATTGATATTCACCATAACATCCATCAACGCAGGATTATCCGCTGAAACAGCTTGTAAAACCTCAACTGCTCTAGTAAAGTTTCCACCAGCATAGCTAATCAAACCAAGGTTCAACTTAGCCTCGTTGTAGTTAGGGTCTATCGCTACCGCTCTTTCTAAGTGCCCCACGGCCGTTTGCAAATCACCAACGCTGTAAGAAGCAAAACCAAGATTATTCAGTAGGGTTGGGCTATCTGGCAAGGTTGCCAAAGCAACATTGTAAGCAGCAATTGCCTCCTGATAACGACCTTCTGTTTGGAGAGCATAGCCATGATAAAAGGCTAATTGAGGGTTGTCCCCGAGGGCTCGAGCTGCTTCTAAATCTGTTAGTGCTTGCGTTACATTCGCATCAGCCAAAGCTTTAAAAGCATTGTTAAAGAGCGCACTCTGCTGTTCATTTAACTGGCTAACATCTGCGCCAACAATTGCTTCATCAGTAATAAATGTTGTGGTGCTTGCCGCTTGTGACAAAGCATCTCTTGCTTGTGCTGCCTCAGTAGCGTTTGGATTGAGTCTAAGCGCTTCATTTAAAGCAACAACAGCTCTATCAATCTGACCAATACGTCCAAGCGCAATACCATAGACAGTGAAGAAGTCAGGATCATTGGTATAGACACCTTGAATCGCATCAAGAATTCTTACTGCTTCAGCATTTTGATTACCTGCTTCGAGCAAAATCTGCGCCAGGTTATATTGAACAATGATGTTATCAAGCGTATCAGTACCACTTTCAATGACCGCTTGTGCTTTTTCAATATCTCCATTTCTAGCGTAGGTAATCGCTAGTTGGTTAAGGACTACAACATTCGTTGGTGCAAGCTGTTGCGCCCTTTCCAAAGTTGAGATTGTCGAAGCAACATCACCGTTATTGTTGTACAAAGTTGCCTCAGCTATAAGCAAATCTACATTTTCAGGGAAACGACCCTGACCTTCTCGTACCATATTCAGAGCATCATTAAAAATATCTGCTGGCAAACTTGTCGCCAAGGCATAACTCTCTGGGCTAGGGCTACTGCTTACTAAACCTTGAAGGTAGCTCAATGCACTTGAGCTATCACCAATATTTGCAGCTTCTTCAATAATGGCACGCTTTAAACGCTGTGATGTTGGAACTTTCAATGCACCTTTTTGCAACGTTTGTAGTGCTTGGTTGCCACCATTGCCACTTTGTAATTGTGCAAGGAAAAGATACGCACTTTCCATCCGAGGGTACATAATCAAGGCTTGGTTCAAGTCAAACTGCGCTTGCGCAAGGTCATTAGTTAATGACGCTCTTCCCTGCAAAGCAATCGGATGGTTTGGATTTATCTGCAAAGCTGCTGCGTAGGCTTGACGTGCTTGTTCTATATTGCCAGCTAATTGATGTACAACTGCTTTGACAATAACAGCTTCAATATCTTGTGGTGCAATGCTTACCGCTTGATCAGCAACACTCAAAGCTTCAGTCGGTGAAAAACCAGAACTTAAGGTACGAGCACGCTCTGCCAAAACCCAACTTGAGTTAGGGTCTAGAGCAAATGCAGCATCAATTTCAGATTTGCTAGGAACTAGAATTCGACTGCTCGAGCTAGCAGCAACCTGCATACCAGGTAGTGATGGCACTTGTGACAAAACAGCATTGATTTCTGTAATATCTATATCTGTAGGTGTAATTCCTATCGTTTGTAGCGTGCCATAAAGCACCTCGCCAATAAGTCGTTTTGGATCAGCTAAGTTACCACTGTAAAAATGGTCTTCGGGTTCTAAATAGTTCGGTCCCGATAAACCAATCTGCACATTGCCATCCGCCGCTACACGACCACTGACAATCACACTAGCGTTATAAGGTTCTGCCAAGCTTGCAGCATCAAAACGCTGTGCCTGCTGCAAACGCTGGTACATCACAAAGCCATCGCCAATAGGTGGTACAAAAACACCGTCAATAACATTGAAACTGCGTTCTAAAGCCACTGGAAATCCAAGCGCATAAGGCTCAGCTGCACCTGCAACATCAAAAGGCAAAATCAAAATTCGCGTAGGTGAATTAACAGCTACCGTTGTTTGCTGTGATGTTTCCTGTGATGTCTGTTGTGATAGACCTATAGAGGGAATACTAAAAATGCAAAAAATAAATGACAACAAAATAAGTTTTTTGTAAGAGTTCATATGTGCTAGCAGTATAACCCACCAGAAAAGAAAATGGTTAGAAGCATTATTCACAAAGCAATATTCACAAAGCAATTTCACGATTAACTGCGACAGCAGTTAATCGGTGAGCTTCGTAACGAGTAAGAATAAAGCCACTCAGTGTGTACAGTTATTCAGTGTGTACAGTTATTTCGTGGAAACGCTGACAAAATCCATAACTCGGTGAGGCTATCAATTCCTTATCAATCAGGCAATAACACTTCATCAATCAGGCAATAGCACTTCACCAATCAGGCAGTAGCACTTCACCAATCAGGCAGTAGCACTTCACTGAAAGAAATTTTTCGCTTTCAAAAATCATATTAAAGACTAAACAAAATTGTATTCTCAGAAACATTTTTGTACTTGGTATACCGTATACTAAGTGCAATTTAAGTTACTTTGCTTTATACTGTCTAAAGATTCTCTAGTAAAGATTATCTAGTAAAGACTCTCTAGGAAGCAAGCACTTATGTTATAGCTTAAAAACTACCACAACTTTGAAACCCATACCTCTTTAACTCTTATGACTAAATTAGCCAGTTTTCAACGACCACAACTTATCCGTGAAGGTGTCTATGAGCACCTTAGACAAGAAATCCTCGAAGGCAACCTGAAAGTCGGTGAGTGGTTGCGTGAACGTGAACTATCTGAAAGCCTAGACGTTTCTCGCACCCCTATTCGTGAAGCACTTAAGCAACTTGTGCAAGAAGGCTTACTCGAATCATCAACCAAGGGCATTCGAGTTCGGGAATACAGCTTAGAAGAAGCTATCGATATTTATGAAGTTAGGGAGATGCTAGAAGCCAAGGCTGTACGCCTTGTGGCTGAACGTGCATCAAAAGATGGCATCCTGCTTTTAGAAAAACGGTTAGAACACAGTGCCACCATTCCTTTTGAAGATTTTGCAGGGCACATACAAGCAGACCTAGACTTTCACAGCCTGATTGCTGAGCTTTCTGGCAATCAGGCGCTTCAAGATGTTATCGATAGCTTGACAGGCAGGCTCATCAACCTTCGTGTTATCACCAAAAATGAAATTCGTAGTCAAGAATCACAAAAGCAGCACGAAGCTATTGTCAGGGCCATTGCAAGTAAAAACCCTGACGTTGCAGAAGCAGAAATGCATAAACACATCGGTCACTTTAAAGAAATCATGCAGGCAAAAATTTCATGACAACAATAAAACGCACACCACTATTTGATACCCATGTTGCCCTCGGTGGCAAAATGGTTGACTTTGCAGGCTGGGAAATGCCCATCCAATACCAAGGTATTAAGGCTGAACACGAAGCTGTAAGACAACATTCTGGTTTATTTGATGTAAGCCACATGGGTGAAATTCGTGTGACAGGCACAGGTGCCGAAGCATTCCTGAATTATGCCTGTCTGAATGACGCTACTAAACTCAAAATTGGCAGAGCCCACTATTCAATGATTGCCAATGATTCGGGTGGCTTAATTGATGACATCTACCTCTACCGAGAAGCTGAAGATAACTTCTTGGTAGTTTGCAATGCCTCTAATCGTGCTGCTGTCGTGCCACATCTACAAACGTTAGCCACTGACTATGCTGTCACTGTCCACGATGAATCAGATGATTGGGCGCTGATTGCCCTACAAGGTTCAGAAGCACAAACGCAGCTCGAAAAGGTTTGTAGCAAAGAACTAACTGATTTAAAAAAGAATCGCTATATTGATGTTGATTACGCATCTTCAAACATTCGTATTGCAAAAACAGGCTATACAGGTGAAAAAATTGGCTATGAAATTTTTGTTCGTCCTAGCAACGCCACACAGTTATGGAATGCCTTAATTGAAGCTGGCGCTACCCCTTGTGGACTTGGTGCGAGAGATACTTTAAGACTTGAGGCGGGCTTTCCTCTTTTCGGACATGAGTTTGATGCTACAACTAACCCACTTTGTAGTGACTACGCTTGGGTCGTAAAAGACAAGAACTTTTACGGTCGTGAAGCACTATATGAAAAAATGGAACAAACAAGATGCTTTCAACGTCTTGTTGGCATTGAACTTATACATAAAGGTATTGCTAGAGAAGGTTATATCGTTAAAACACTTATAAAAACAGATAACACTGGTTTGGGTCTGAGTCTTGATTTAGCTACAATGACCACAGGCAAAATCACTTCAGGCACAATGTCGCCAACACTAGGCAAAGCTATAGCAATGGCTTGGGTTGATAAAGCTGACGCAGAAATTGGTACAGAGCTTTTAGTCGAAGTACG
>CALDTA010000358.1:0-3439 GCA_937924455.1 uncultured Deinococcales bacterium | reverse complement strand
TCAGCTTGTTGTGATATGCATTTTAGTATTTTTATAAATTGTTATTGCAAAAGCAGTAATTTCACAGCCAACACTGGAAACGAACACTGGAAGCTAACCCTAGAAATGAACCCTAGAAGCTAACTCTAAAAACGAACACTGAATTACATCATCAAAACTATCGTTACATTCTAAACTATACAATTATGCTTATGTATTCCATCATCTTTTATCCAATTACTGCACATATTAGTACACATATTAGTACACAGGGCTGGGCTTTATGAGTTCACCACCTAGCGTTACTCCCAAAGCACATAGTGGCATTGCCTTAGTAACAACCATCTTAATTCTTGCTATGTGTTTTGCCAGTTTACTGAGTGTGCTTTCACTTAGTAGCTTGAGCCTAAAACGTGGTGGCAAAACACAATATCACGGTTATCAAGCACTGCTTGCAGCCGAAAGTGGTATGAACAGTTTCTCTACAAGAGCATCGCTGAAGCTATTTGATTCAAGTACTGCGAATCTGAGTTTAGATACTTTAAATAACTGGCTACTAGACAATCGTTTAGATGAACTTGTGCTATTTGAAAGTCAAGGAATTGAAGGTGCAACAAACATTAAAAACACTCTTCATTTCAGTCGTTTATCGACACAAAGCGTCACCTTGGAATCTATCGGTATAGTAGAAAATATATTAGATAATGGCGAGGTAGCCACCTTAGCCAAAAAAGTCTTAAAAACAGACTTCAAGCTTTATGCTGCTGGGAGTCGGTTACACATTCAACCCATGGCGGCTATCAGTACTTTAGGAAGTCTAAACTTACAAGGTAATACTCAACTTAAAGGCGCAGCTAGTCAGGAAAATGTAAGTCTAATTAGACACTATGATGTGGCTCGAGCCCACCCCACACCCCTCCCCAACAGTCAACATGCTCAACTCCGCATCCAACACCCAAATCGTTTTCACAGTGGAAACTATATAGAACTGACTTCTGGTCGTTACAAAGTCACCACCGTAGATTATTCAGCAAGCAGCCTAGAACTTTTACCGCTAACACAAACAGCTAGCTACAACCTAGATGATAATGAAATCGCCCTCATTCCTTTCGCCTTAAAATCTGCGTTACTCCCAACAGAAGCAGCAAGTACTATTATTTCTTTGAGCACTAACAACACAAGCAATTTGGCACTTGGTCAAGAGATAAGCATTGAAGGCAATGAAGCTATAGTCGAATCTATAACTGAAAACGATATAGCCATTCGCTGGACTGGCACACTCCCACAAGAAACACTTAGTGAAGGCAGCATCGTTTCAGTTGGAGTTGTAGCAGCTCAAGCTACTGAAAACCTAAACTTAAATGGTAATGCAATCATCACAGGTGGTAGTAAAGAACAGGCAAAGCTGACAAGCCCTTCACTTTTCGAAACTACCTTTGGTCTCACTAAAGATGAGTTGCTAGGTCCACTCAATACCTACAATCAACGAAGTGGCAAAAGCTTTCATTACCACATTGGTCCAGTCCTAAATAGTTTTGATACCCTGAACGGTTTGCTCTATACAGAGGATGCACTCAACTTCACACATGCTAACCCTTTATGCGGTCAAGCCATTCTCATAGCAGCAGTTGATGTAGCTGTTCATGCAGTTTGCGATGAAGGCTTTTCTGGTTTGCTCTATGTTTTTGGTCATTACCAACAAACTGGAGGGCATATTGATGGGGCGGTGGTTAGTGAGGAGGCTCGAGCCCTCCCTAGCCCCTCAGCTACACCCTCAACTACAGCTTCAAGCACATCCGATACACAGTTAAGTGGTCAAGCAAGTATTAGCTACAACGCAGAAGCAATCAACCAGTGGCAAGCCCACTTACAAGATGAAATTGCCAACCAAGACGGAAAACAACTCTTTCAAGCCATCGCTGGTTCATGGCGGCTTGAGTGATGAATATTAAGGTTGCAAAAAGCTATGGCTTTAGCCTACTTGAACTGCTAATCGTCACCGCAATCATCAGTGTCTTACTCGTTGGTTCACTTGGTTACTACCAAAACTTTCGCATTCATTCACTCGTAAATGAAGCAGCACAACAAGTTGCCAGCAAGTTAGAAAAAGAGCGTTTCGAATCTGAACGCTTTAACGAAGAACGTACACTTAGCATAGACAGCAATACACCTGAGCAGTATCTCGTCAATGGTGTCACGCAATATCTACCAAATGGCATTGCACTAACTAAAGCAGGGCGTTCAAAATCTGTCACTTTTTATCCACCTTATGGCACAACCTCTGCTTCAGAGCGAAGCTTTCTAGTAAGTTGGAAAAATCAACCTGAACGCTATTACAAATACATTCGTGTGGTTGGTGTAACTGGGAAGGTGATTATTCAAGATGAATAATGAAAAAGGATTTAGTCTAACTGAGGTACTCGTTGCCATTGCCATGATTACCATCATCATGACTGCACTTTTGGGCACGCTGCCAGATATCCTCAAGTTAAATCGCAGTCACCAAGATAGTATGTTGATTGTGCAAGCGGCACAACAATATATGGAAACAGTCAGTTCTAGAAGTAGTGAATTGCTCACTGGAGAACTAAGTTATCTACCTGATAATCCAAGTCAGGAAAGTTTTAAATGCAATGAAACAATCGATGCAATCAACTCAACCACGCAAACTGGTCCTTATGAACGACTTCGAATCAGTCTGAGTTGTTATCCCGTGCTAGATGAATCAGATATCTATGACTTTGTGCTCGAGCTGGGTAAGTAGTGCAGTAAGTAAGTAGTGCAATAAGTAAGTAGTGTAAATAGATAAATCAGCAAATAGTCACCAGCCCCTAAGGACAACTAATTTACAATGCAGCCCTCCCCTAAAGGCTTTAGCCTACTTGAAATGCTTATCACACTAGCTATTTTCAGCCTTGTGGCAGGGACGCTACTTTACATCACCCAACAATTTTTACGAACAAGCTCGGCTAGTTTGAGCTATACCGAAAGCATCAGTGAACTGAATGATGCCACCAACTATTTAGCAAACAATATTCGTAGAGCAAGCAATATCATCACAGATATTGAAGTAAACGGGAGTATCTGTAGCCTAAATGTACTACCTCCTCAATTACCTTGCTTTGGTTTAATCATTCCTGAATCACGTGATGGCAACGAAATTGACACCTACAGTTTTTTGGCATTCAGAATAGACTCAAGAAAAGAACTTCCTGACCGTTTAAAACTAGAAGACACATGGGCAGATGAAAACACCTATATTATTCGGGAATATCGAAGAGTTATTTGCACAACCTTAGATTCACCCAGTAATCCACCCTTTGACTTTCCGTGTTTTAACCCACATGAAATTTCACGAGCACAACCCTATATGGTGCTTGAAGGTCTGACTTTAGATGCTGGATTGGTAACTGGCACGGACCTTCCACCATTTGTTGCACAAGATAACTTTCTTCAACTC
>CALDTA010000357.1:0-3469 GCA_937924455.1 uncultured Deinococcales bacterium | reverse complement strand
AGATAAGGATAGTGTAGGCGTTGTGACCGTTTGGGATGTGAACTCACGTAAGCTCGAGCTCAACCTACACCACCCAAAATATCGCTCTGAGGGGTTTGCTATCCGTCCAGAAAGCGCCAATAGCGTTCGTGCTATCACAACTGATCCAAATGGCAAGTGGTGGGCAACTGCGGGCACAGATGGTGTTATTCATGTTTGGAACAGTACAACTGGTGAACTGCTGCAAAGTGTTTCTACTGGTCAAAAAGGCATCTATGCACTTGATGCAAATCCTATCAATTCAGGATTAGTAACAGCTTCTGCTGATGGTAGTGTACAAACTTGGTTGATTGACTAAAGCCTAATAACTAAAATCTAGTACCTGATGCTAGCTAGCAATTCTTCTGGATTGTCTACACTCAACATAAGAACATAATTTTCAGTTGTGGGAATGTAAGCAACTTTTTTGCTATTGCTTACAAAGAGTAACGCTTTTTCCTTACTTCGCAATCTAAACCAACCTGCTTGATAAAAAGGAAGACCTATACCATTCGTACGAATGATAGGTCTAAATTCTTTATTGTTATCTTGAGATAAATCGAGTACTTGAGCATTTGCTATGTCTAGCCTATTAAGCTCAATGCGTTTTCCATAAATTGCTCGGTTGATACTTAGGTACTTAGAATCAACGGTAAAGGTAGTGATTCTGTTTGCAAACAAAGAATATATGAGAAGAGGTAAAACAAGTAGAGTAATGAGTGTAGAGAAAATGCTTTTGCCATCAAACATCAGATAAACAAGTAAGGCAATTAAAAGAACAAATGCAACAAAGCTTAGCTGATTGATTAGATTTGACTCCGCTGGACTGATAGGGAAGGTGTGTGTTGTCATAGTTAAGTTTAACGTTATTTGTAGTTTAGCAACACTACACCCTGAATGAAATTCTTTTCTACTCGCACCTGTGTGCTTATATCCGTATTGTTAGATCAGTTACTTAAATTTTATCCGATTTTGAATTGCTCTTAAAACAAATCTATGAAATTATAAGCTATGGAAACTTCAGCAAAACTTGCTGTAATTGGTGCGGGTGCTTGGGGAACAGCAATAGCCATTTTATTAGCGCAAAATGGACATGAAGTTCGCCTATGGGCAAGACGAGCAGAATTTGCTCAAAAACTCCAAAAGGAAAAAATCAATACAACTTATTTGCCAGATATGCAGTTTTCAGAGAGTTTGGAAGTTAGTAGTGATTTAGCTTTTGTGCTAGAAGGTTGTGCTGCTGTATTTATGGTGGTACCCAGTAGCGGGCTCGAGCCTACCCTAAAACGTTTACAAAGCCATCATTCTCTACGCTATGTCATCAATGCAACAAAAGGTATTAATCCAACAACACTACGCCCCTATTCAGATTTAATAAAAAGTTACTTTCCAGACGTTACACTAGCAGCACTTTCTGGTCCAAATCTTGCCCAAGAAATAGGTCAAGGTTTACCCACAGCAACAACGATTGCTTCTGCCGATGCAGATTTTGCAAAACGAGTCCAAGGCTGGCTTCATCAAAAAAGATTCCGTGCATACACAAGTAATGACATGCTCGGTGTTGAACTTGGTGGTGCATTAAAAAACATTATGGCAATTGCTGTTGGTATGAGTGATGCGCTAGTGATGGGTACAAATGCTAAAGCAACGCTCATCACTAGAGGGCTAGCTGAAATGTTGCGAATCAGTGAACACATGGGGGCAAGCCGAGAAAGTCTTTTTGGTCTTGCAGGTTTAGGTGATTTAATTGCCACCTGTTATGGTCCATTATCAAGGAACTACCGAGTTGGTACTTACTTGGTAGAAGGTAAATCTTTAAAGGAAGTAAGCGATTTAGGTCTAACTGCTGAAGGTATTAATACCTGTGAAGCAGTGTGGAACTATGCTCAAAAACACAAGCTGAATGTGCCGATTACGAATGAAGTATATGAAGTTATATTTCAAGGAAAATCGGCGAAGGCAGCCGTTGACGCATTGATGTTGCGAGGGCAAACTGAGGATTTAACCTAGACACGCAATGCGTTATGATAGTGATTATCTACCTACCAAGATATATAACGAAATACACTTAAATATGCTCGAGCTGCAATCAATCCACAAATATTTCGACACTGTGAAAGCAGTCAATGATGTAAGTCTAAGCCTCAAAGAGGGTGAGGTTATCAGCCTGTTAGGACCAAGTGGTTGCGGTAAAAGTACACTGCTGAAACTTATCGCAGGATTAGACCACCCGACACAAGGCAGGTTTTTGCTTGAAGGTCAAGATATAAGCAAACTCAGTCCACAAAAACGTGGCTTTGGTATGGTCTTTCAAGATTATGCACTCTTTCCACACCTCAATGTAGCAAAGAACATAAGTTACGGACTTGTAGAAAAAGGATGGTCGAAAACAGAGCAACACGCTAGGGTTAGTGAGCTGCTCGATCTTGTCAATCTTTCTGGCTATGAAACTCGGCGAATGCATCAACTTTCAGGTGGAGAACAACAGCGAGTTGCCTTGGCAAGAGCGCTAGCACCAAAGCCTAAACTTTTACTGCTAGATGAGCCACTATCAAACTTAGATATGGCTTTACGAGATAGCTTGTTGTCTGACCTAAAAAACATTCTAAATAATTTAAATATGACAGCAGTTTACGTAACACATGACCAAAAAGAAGCCTTTAGCCTTGCTGGACGAATTGCTGTGATGCGTGCAGGCAAAATTGAGCAACTATCAGAAGCAAAAAGTTTGTATGCCAACCCTAATAGCTACTGGCTTGCAGATTTTTTTGGGCACGACAATGTATATAAGAAAACGTCGTTGTTACACTCGGCTAGTTTTAATAGCACAGATTTTAATGACACAGATTTTAATGACACAGATTTTAATGACACAGATTTTAATGACACCGATTCTAGCGACACCGAAGATGAGTATCTCTATTTGCTATTACGTAGCGACTTGTGTGAACTCAAGCAATCCCAAGAGTCTCCGTTAGATTTTAAGGCAAAAATTATATCTCGGGAAATGATTGCCGATAATCATAATTTAGAATTGTCTATTGAAGCACTAGATATTGTGGTTAAGTGGCAAGGTTTTGAACGTGAGCTTTACACTTTAGATTTGAGTCACGATGTATTTATCAATATTCCTCAAGCTGCATGGATTAAACTGAAGGCTTAAATCACATGAAAGCTCTAATTCTTGCAGGTGGCGATTTACACATCACACCAAAATTGAAAGAACAACTTGCTGATGCTGATTTAGTCATTGCTGCTGATTCAGGTATACGACATGCCGAAGCGCTGGCACACATGCCTGATTTACTTGTTGGAGATTTTGATTCTATCAGCAAAGAAGATGCTGAACGCTATGATCGTATTAAAAAGGTTAGGCATCAGCCTGAAAAAGACGATTTGGATTTAGAACTTGCTATCCAAGAAGCAAAAAGTAGAGGTGCTACCGAGTTAA
>CALDTA010000356.1:0-3311 GCA_937924455.1 uncultured Deinococcales bacterium | reverse complement strand
TCACCAACAAGTCCTGGCGGCAATCTGTCAATCAGCGTAAAGCTACCTGTACTTCCACCAACATTGCTGACACGAATTGTGTAGGTCAGTGATTCACCAACGGTAACTTGTGTTCTACTTGCCTCTTTTGAGACCGTGAAGGCAGCAGGGGCAGCACAGGCAACAGCCGTAACTGCGCTCGAGCTCACACTACCAAACCTTCCAGACACGGTTGCATTTGCAACAATCTGCGTCATACCAGAAGCAACAACATCACTAATTGGACCCGACATGGTGAAACTTTTTGTCTCACCTGGGAACAAACCAACACGCTCACTAAGCTGTGTGGAGGTCAGACCTCGTGGTACTGGCTGAAGTAAGGTCGCCATTCCCCAAGAACCACCTGTGTTCGTAACACTTACAGTGTAACCAAGTGTGTCACCGTCACAAGCAGCAGCAAGGCTAGGCGTTACTGATACTTCAAAATTTGCACCTGCTACACACGTAAAGTTCGTGCCGTCAACTCGCATTCGACAGCTCGAGCGCACCCCAATAGTATTCGTATATTGATACGCAGAATCAGGCACACGGAACGAAAAGCCCCAATTGCCCTGCCCTAAGCTGTAATCAAGCCAGTGCAAATCACCTGAAACAGGCTCGTCAGTATCAACACCATATGGATCAGTCAAACGAAACTGAAGTTCGTTTGGACCATCACCATCATAAATACCAACATAAGCTGTTTGCCCTGTTGTGTTGTTGATGCTAAAAGGCACCTGCCAATCACCACGGGTAATATTATAGTTCGTTAAATTTGGATCAACTATCGGTTCAAAAGCTTCAACATAGAGCTGAACTGCACTTGCTGGAAATGACTCAAACCCATAAATAAAACTGTTTTTGCCTTTCCCAAAGAACTTCGAGTTGATAACATATTCACCAGGTTCTAAAGCACCACGAAAGAGTGTATCTGTTCGGTGACTCTCAACCCCATAGCTCTTTGCCGCCAATGGGCGACCTGAGCTATTTAGGCTAAATTCCGAAGATACTTGCCCCTGACCTTGGTCATAGCGCTCATCTCCTAATTCGACACCACCCTGCCAATCAGCACGGTAGTCATCAGGATCAAACCCTGGCGAGTAAATACTAACAGCGACTTCTGCGGGTTGTGTCACAACCACAGTCATGTTGAATTCATTTCTTTCCCAATTCAACTCATCGCCAACAACAATTGACTTAAACATTTGCCCATTTAAGGGAACGTTTAGTGCTTGTCTACTACCTGTAGCGTTTTGTGCAGATACAACCGACAATACGGTTGCCAGCAAATAAAACAACAACAGGTGTACCTTAAATCGTTTCATCATAAAACCTTCCCCAAACAAAGCAACTTCCTTCCAATCGCTCATCTAATGTTTGTGTGATGATGCACCTCCCCCGAGGTTCATAAAATAATCTTCTTTAGTCTTATATATAGGTTTATAAAACTGTCTATGCATATGCCGCTCTAAATGCTGGTCTAAATGCTGCTCTAAATACTGCTGTCTATATGACGAATCTTGCCCATCTTGCCTAAAGGCTTCTTGCCTAAAGGCTTCTTGCCCACAGGCTTCTTGTCCAAAAGCTTGTCGTCGAGTAGATGCTCGGCCGTGCCTAAAACCTTGACCCCAATCATTAAAGCTAGATAACAATCCAGCTGGGTCGCTGCAACGCACTGGACCAAACAACAGCACCCGCTGCTGCCTTATGTCAGAATCTCCTAAAAAGGCAAACTCTGATTCATAAGCTACTGTTGATGGCATTCCTTCCATGTAGCAAACCTCTTTCTTGAAAGTTTCCAGTTAATGCTGGTAAACCGTCTTTTCTTAATGGCTTTGCCAATCAGCCGAAGCGCTTTACATCGATTCAATCCCTATTACTGATTTGTACCGATCAGTCTCTGAAAAATAATTAGTCAGTCCAGTTGCACTAACGAAGTTATTCTTTAGTGCGGCAACATATACAAGTCGGCGAACTGCATCTTGTTTGACATATACTTGCCATTCAAAATCCAGTGCAAAACTCGTAGCTAGACAGAGAAATCCTGCGCCACTTAATTGCAAAATTACAAGATGTATTATTGATTGGTGTTAACAAAACGGATTTAACTTTAATTACGGGTTAATAAATTAGTTAATGCAAACTTAATTGTAATTAAGGTAAGAAATAATGCAAACAAGGGTTAAGCCTTAGTCTCATCAGGATTTGTAGTTAAAATTACCTACCTTAAAATTGGCATTAATAATCTTGTCAGAGTTAGAAAAAAAGCCCCTAAAAATAATTTGTATCTTAGTTTCTAATATTCAAACTTAACAGCTTTTAGAGCCTCTTTTTCTTCCCTAAATTGCAAATATTCCTTTACCAATTTTCCATCAAATTAAATCGAATTACTACATATTGGCAACATTACGTATTCACTTCAGCCATTACTTTGTAAGAATTTTGTGTCAACATATACCAAGTTATAAACATGTAAATCTCAATGATTTTCAAACTCAACTTCAAGCTCAAATAATGCCTAAATTAACTACTAAGCTAACCTACATGAGCCTACATGAACATAGAAATCATCTGAATTAATTGTATACACTACGTGATATGACCAGCACTCCAAACACACCATCTGCTTCAGACCTAACTTCTGATATAGCTTTCCGCATTGGCTATGGTGAGGACGCTCACCGATTAGTGAAAGGCAAACCTCTGATTATTGGAAACATAGCCATTGAAAGCGATTTTGGTTGTGAAGCACACAGCGATGGCGATGTGCTCCTTCATGCCTTGAGCGATGCGCTACTAAGCACCTTTGCCCTCGGTGATATTGGCACTTACTTTCCACCTTCAAATCAAAGCTACAAAGATGCAGATAGCGCAGAGCTATTACTCAAACTGTTCGATATGCTCAATCACACCATAGACAATTTCGCTATCATCAACCTTGCTATAGTCATCACGCTAGACCAACCCAAACTAGGTCAGTACCGTTCAGCTATGCAAGAACGTTTAGCAGAACTTGTTAGAATTGACGCAAAAAATATCGGTATTACCTTTAAAACGAGTGAAGGCTTAGCCTTAAATCACATCCAAGCTCGGGTTAGCGTCTTAGCTTCAGGCACTATTCACGCAGACACTAATCTAGATACCGCATTAGCTTTTGTACACAACTAGCCATATATCAGCAATTACAAAAAAAATTCCTGTAGTGAGGTAGCGAAAAAACTTAGGTATTTAGCGTTAGAGACATAACAACACCCAACTTGAGGTAAAATCATCTATCAATACTGATCATCTAG
>CALDTA010000355.1:0-5414 GCA_937924455.1 uncultured Deinococcales bacterium | reverse complement strand
TACTATATCTTTGCTTCTTTAAACAAAACGTGCTTACGTACGACTGGATCGTACTTTTTCATTTCAAGTTTTGCTGTTGTATTACGACGATTTTTTGTAGTTGCATAGATATAACCAGTACCAGCGGTACTTTCCATTTTAATTTTAATTCTTGGCCCGTCTTTTGCCATAATAGAGCTCCTTCAGATACGTTAGTACAAAAATGATAAAGCTAAGCTAAGGGGAAAGTCAATTGGTGCATCTTTGTTGGGTGTATCTTTGTTGGGTGTATCTTTGTTGTGTACATCCTTGTAATGGATGGCAAGCTAAATTTACTTCAAGGGATATCTCTAAAAACGGGTATCTCTCAAATTTTCTAAGTGGCGGTTTTTCGCCAGCTTTAAAGATACAGCTCAATGAAACTGGCGGTTTTTAAGCGTCGCTTAAAAACACGTTTACAGCTACGGCTTTATTTTTGACGCATATAGTTGCTTGAGGCATGGTAAAATTAATGCAGATGTTAGATAAGACGCATAAAGCACTGGATAAGTACGCACTGTTACCTCGTTTACTTCATCAGGTAAAAGAGGTGGATATGACCTGTCATCTTTTGGAGAAAAGCTGGTCTCATGCCATCTTGCCCTTTGTGGGGCAGGGTGGGCAAACTATAGGGCAGAGTAGCTTAGCAGATGAGCCTTTGCAACTTATAGATATGACGAATGTTCATGCTGTAGAAGCTTTGCAAAACACGATTCCATTTATTGCTTTAAACACTATGGGTAAGCTTGTTAGCAGAGTAAAAGAGTTGCAAGCTTTAAATCCTGAAGCGATTGGCTTGGATTTGCGCTCGAGCCCATCCCCTAACTCCAGTAACACCGCCACCTTTACCCTCTCCAAAGAAGAACTGGCAGAACTAGCAGCCGTTGCTGGTTGCCCCTTTTGGCTCTATGGTGTGGCGAGCCCGATTGATGCAGAAACCGCAGCAGAAGCTGGTATTGATGCTATTGTCGTCACGACGGATGCTTATAGTTTTTTATCGCCACCTGCCACCATCGATGTTTTTTCTGAAATATATGATTTTGTTGCGGGAAGCTTGTCTGTGCTTGCTGCAGGTCAGCTACGTGATGGTATAGATGCCTTTCGTTATTTAGCGGTTGGGGCACAAGCTGTGATTATGGAAGGCGATCAGCGCTCACTCGGTCAGCTTCGTGCAGAACTAGCGCAAGCTATGCGCTTTACAGGGTGTGAGACCTTGGCCGATATTGGCTATGAAGTGATTTATGTGCCACTATTTGATGAGTTTTAAGATAGGTGTATTTTCAGATAAATCTGAAAGCTAGCCTGTTTTGTTTACCCCTATTTGGTTTTCTTTTGCTAGCTGTCTAAATAAAATTACTAAGCCAATCACGCCTATCGCTAAGTTGATGCCTAGATAGGGGAGTGATGCAAAGCTAATGCTGCTAAAAGGATTAAAGAGGTTGATGCCTAAACGAATATCAGCAAATACTGCCATAATGGGGAGCAGTAGGACAAGAGGTATGGCAAAAAAACCTAAGTTAACCCTATGCAGCAGGCTCGAGCAAAAATAACTCAACATAAAGTATGCAATGAGTGCAATCAATGCCAAGCTAAAAGCCCAAAGTAAATTTACATCTGGAAAACTAGCAGCATAGGTTGCAGCATCAAGCGGTAAGCTGAATATATGAAAACAACATAGAGCTGCGAGCGCAACCAGTTTGTCAAAAGCTGTGCGACTTAAACTACCGTAAAGTGTAGCAAGGAAAATCAACAAGGCAAGTTTGCTTTGTGCCAGCACAATCCAACTGTTGTTAGCTAGTTGTGGGTTTTCAGGCCAAGCAATCGTAAGACTAAGGATGATGATGGCAAAGAAAAGGAGCATGAGCTGTGCCATATCAGCTTGTCGTAGACGTCTTGAAATGTGTGAAATACCTGTAGTCAGTATAGTCATAGTTTAGAAGTTTTCTGGGTCTAGATTTTCTGGTGCTAGATTTTCTGGGTCTAGAGCTAAATGTAGCTGACCACCTGAGCGGGCTAGGACTGAGGCTTCAGGAAGTTGTTTAGTTAAAGCTTCTAATTCTTTATAGAGTTCAGGTAGCTCAAGATTTTTTTCGCTACTCAAGCTTGAAAGGCTTTGATTTTTACGTAAAGGCGCTTGCCGTCCTGCAAAAGGTCCACCAAAGATGTAGACATCACCAAGGTCTTGAGCACTCAAGTTTGTTAAGGTCTTACCATCCCAGCTAAGTGTTGCTTCAACCACGACAGGTTTAAGTATAAGTTGACTGTTTTGCCAACGTTCCATAGGCAGGGTTATGGTGTCGGAAGTGGCTTGCCAGATTGTTTGACTATTGCCACTTGAAAGTTTTAGGGGAGGGTGTGCTTGTAGAGGGAGTTCGAGAGATTCAGCAGATTGGCTGAGGAGTTGGATGAGCTCGAGCCTCTGTGCTAGTGCAATCCCGCCAGAATTCCCTGAGTTGATAACCATACTGCGACTGCGCTGAATCAAACCCTCACTTGGTGCTAGCAAAATGCCAGCGATGACAGCCATCAGTAGTGACAGGGTAATGGCCGTAACAAAGCCAGGTACACGACCAAAGAAGACTAATAGCAAAATAGCTATTAGATATAAAATCATTGCTAAGTAGACAAATTGCGGTCTTACCACAAACTTGCGTTCAGCCAGTGTTCTATCAGCCAAACTTTGACCAAGCATTGTTTTATTGAGTCTGGGTAAACTGAGTGTTTTAGACAGGTCTTCAACAGTTGTGCTAGCTATCCAGCCTGTCGCTAGACGTTGTTGAGGTTTAGCTGCAAGTGTGGCATCTAAAAAGTTTAAGAAGTCAGCGTCATAATCATTTGTATCTTTATTGAGCACCGCAACGGTGACACCAGCACTAGCAGCAGCGATGATACTCCGTTGATTGACAAACCTATCATCTATAGCTAGGCTAGCTACGCCTTCATAGCTTGTAGGTCTTTGACTAAGTTCAGTAGCAAGCAAGCTGACGGTTCGTGAGTCTTCAGGGTACTGGTTGCGGATGAGTCGTGGATTGTCTGTCACCATCAAGTGTAGTGGACGAGCGTCAGATAAACGCCGTTCAAGGCTGCCACTAGCCAAGACAGTTTCTGGTGTTTGAATGGTCCAGACTAAGGTGCGCCAAAGTGGTATGTAGATGTCGTCTTCGAAGATGGACACACCACTACCGCCACGTAGTTCTGTGCTGTAACTTGCAATAGTGTTGGTGTTTTCGACGCTTTGTAAACGTCCAATATCAAAGTCTATGTTTAGAGTGGCAGAAGGTTGGTCACGCAAGGTGACCTTGATAGGGTTCCACGCTCCAGCGACCATTTCTCCTGAAAAGCCGAGCTCGAGCCGAATCTCTCTCTCCTGTGTAATTCCTGCTTGTGTCATCCCTAAAGAGGTAATTAGCAACAAAATCAAGTTAAAGGAGTATTTAGCAACTCGCATATTACTCACTCACCTCAATCAGCCTATTCTGTCTAGCCTTCAAAAGTCTGGATATCAAAATACTAATCAAGAAAATGACTACCGAAGCTGCTAGTACTCGGAAGTCAAACTTTGGTATTCCTTTGGATAAGTCGCCTTGAGCAGATGCACCAAAGAGCACAATGGCAAGAAGACTAGGTAGTGAACCAAGCGTCGTTGCGAGGATAAAACTCAGGTAGCGAATTTTTAAAAAGCCTGAGAGATAATTGACTAAGTCAAAAGGAAGAAAGATAAAACGCATAATCAAAATAGTTTCAAAGCTGTTGTTTCGCATTCGCTGACTATAGGTATCTAACCATTTAAAGCGTTTGCTTGCTTGCTCAACTAAGCCTTCACCAAAAAAGTAACCAATGACAAAAGCGATGCTTGCGCTTAATGTCTCACCAATAAGTGCATAAATCAAGCCCCAAACAGGTCCAAAGAGCGCACCTGAAAGGATGGTAATCAGCGTGACGGAGAAGAGGAGTAGTGGACGAATGACATAAAGGCTAATGAAGATAAGTGGCGCAAAAGGGCTTTGCGACATGAAGTTATAGAGCTGACTTAAGGTTTGGGTAGGTCTTATGCCTTGGCTAAAGGTGTAGTAGAAATAGCTACCTAAGATGCTGAGCCAGAGTATCAATACAACATAGCGAAAGCTTTTGGTTTGTGGTTTATGTCGTGATTGGATTTGCTCGCTCATATTTAGATTTAGTACATTCTTTTAGAGTATTTTCAATTATATGACAAGCTTCAGGTGATAAAAGGTCGTTAATGCGACTTGGTGTATTCGCAAATTGGAAGACTAATCAATTCAAAGCTGATTTGGTAACTTAGGTTAGATGCGAATACACCTTGACACCTTGACACCTTGACACCTTGACACTTTGGCAGTTTCTTCCACTTTGTTCCAGAAACATGCTGCACTTTACTATATGCGCCAAAATGTAGATTGCCCTATTTATCTTATGTGAATTGGAGTGTGTCTTTAGTGTGGATGCTAGGTTTTAGATGTTAGGTGACACCTTTAGCAAGCGAATTCTTTAGAAAAGATGAAGATTTCTTAAAGTTTAATCCCTAAAGGTGCGTGTTAATCTTACATTAATGGACAGTGCCGCAGTGATTTGGATGCTAGCTACCGTACTAGCAATTCTGAGTTTGGTAATACTAGTCCTAGTTATCGTGCTGCGCTATGCGATGCAGCGACAGGATAAAGTTGTTGATGTTATCGAGAAGAGTGCGCGCGTGAGTTATGACGTGCAGAGGGCAGGGCTCGAGCCCAATCTCCTTCTCCGACAACTCGGTGGGGCGGGCAAACCACTCAGGTTGATCAATCTAAGCCAACATGCCATTCACCTAGTGAATGTCTTTGTCTATTCTGTTGACAACGAAAACAATAAAAAGAAACTAACCCCCACAGACCCAGAGCGCATAAGCGCCGTTTCAAAGTGGCTACTCAAGGCAAATGAATTTGCCGAACTCCGTGTTTTTTCCGATGACCGCTTTAGCCAGCTTGCTTCAAGGCAAGGTGGCGATGTCGTCGCACAGGCCATAGTGCAGGTAGATTATCTTTATGGTACCAAGGGCAATAGATTACAGACTGAAAAATACACCCTAAGTCTAGCGACTGAGCGAGATCAAGATGGCAAACTGCGTGCAGCTATTGTCATAGATCCACTTGTTAAGAGACCAGAAAATCCAGATTTTACAAGCAGGTCTGATTTTACTCAGGCTTGGTCAGATCAGGTCTAAGCTTAACTGCATCTCGCAAGTAAACGTGTTTAATGTCTTTTTGGCTTTTCTGTGTGTTGACATGTACTAAGGCTCTAACAACTTTAGGCAAGCTACCAGGCACAGGAATTTCTTGATAGCAAATCAGTGGCACATCTGCCATGCCCAGATGTCTAGCAGCAACTGCTGGAAAGACGCT
>CALDTA010000354.1:0-4865 GCA_937924455.1 uncultured Deinococcales bacterium | reverse complement strand
TGGAAAGCCAGGTGGGGGACCGCCAGGCGGAAAACCAGCAGGTCCAGCAGGTCCACCAGGTCCTCTGGCAATCGTCGGATCACCATGCAGCTCAAACATATTGTCTTGCATAGCTTGCCAATTTTCAGGCGATATTGTAATAGTTAAAGTATTTACTCTATCTTGTGGAAAGACGATGTCATAGTTCGCCTCAGCATCTCGACTGTGACTCTCTGTTTGCCAATGTGCAGGTCGACTAACTTCTTGAGCCATATTATGGCTGAAAAAAGTTAGACCTATAAGGAGTACTAGTAATTTATGTAAAGCTACATTCATTTGAGTTCCTATACTTTCTTGTACTGAATTTTCACACTAAAACTATCTTTCGTAAAATCAACATCTTGAATTTCTATAGTCTTAATATCTATGCCTGTTTTTTGTTTAAGCTCTTCAATAAGGCGCTGACGGTTTTCAGGTAAAACGAGCGTAGTATCGTTACACTTAATCGTTTGAGAATAGTTGTAGTTAAACCCCCAATTTTGTTCTAATACAAAAAACAAAATAATAATAGCTAGATTGGCAAACAGTACAAAAGGCCAAGTCGCTAAATTTATCAAGCCAGAATTGATGATAGGCAGCGCAATGCTGCAAAAAACATAAGTCATTTCTCTTGCTGGAATGGTATTGGTGCGATAGTGCAAAACAGAGAAAATAGCAAAAAGCCCAAAGCTAGCGCCAAGGCTTAACTCGATGCTTCTAAACAAAATGACAACAAAAAAGAGAATGGTACTAAGCGCTAAAAAAGTAAAAATGTAGTTTCTATTTTTCTTTTTTGGATAGTAGATAAAACGTACAAGTATAAACGAAGATAAAAAGTTGACTACAAAAGCAATTGATAATAGTCCGATTGATAATGTTTCGATTGAATCCATAAATATTCCTACAAAGAGTGTGTACTACTTTAAATTGAAAATCCGTCTTGATTGATACTAAGCATTTTCAGTAGGCAACCTATTTTCTAAGCTTAAAGAGCACCTATTTTCTAAGCTTGAAAAGCACCTAGCCTTCTGTAATACCAATTCCGCTTAATTAATTCATAAGCTGTTCTGATTTAAAAATCTAACTATAAAGCGGAATGTGGTTAAGCACCTGACGCTTCTAGCTGCTTACTTAATGAACGATAGTGTCGGACTCGGTGTAACAGCTTTGTGTTACAAACTTATATCAAGTACAAGATTACAAAACAGTTGTTGGGAAGTTGTTTGTTTGAAAGGAGAAACATTGAAGTATATTTCCCTCTAATACTAAACTGAAAGAAGAAAGTCATAATCCATTAGCAGAAAAAGTTGTCATCAGAACCGAAGGGCACACAAGTTACAACGCTTCGATATGTTTGTGATTATGACATTTATGATTCACTTCGGTATAACTTATACCAATTCCGCTTAAATCCGTTATAAAATCTAGTTATAAAGTCTGACCATGTTTTTAAGTAGTAATTCAGGTAACTAGCGGAATAAACTAAGGCACCTATTCTTTTTCTTTTGCTACATATATTTTCGGACACGGTATTATTTAGCTTAATCAGCACCATCATCAAGCGTTATTCCGCACCTTTATGTAAGATGTTAGTCTTACTTGAAATTGCATAAGCCTCAGCTCAAAAATTTACCAAAGATTTACCTTAGGTTAGGCACTACCCTTTTCGGGTGGTGACCCACTACCCACCCTCCTACTATCTTATAAACATCAAACACGTACTAGGAGGTACAAACAAATGAAAGCAACTGAAGCACAAATAACACAAGCAACACAGGTAACACAGGTAACACAGGGCACGACAAGCATCATCACACTTATCTCAAGCGTTCTTTTCACGCTTATCGCTAGCGCACTATTTATCTTCAACACCGCAGCAATGGCACAAGAAACAACAGCACAAGAAAACATGCAAGATATGAGCCCACAAGCAATTTCAGGACAATTTGTCGATGCAGACAGATTCCACACAGGTGAAGGCTCATTTGAAATCGTAGAAGAAGATGGTCAGCGCATTCTAAAATTTTCAGAAGAGTTCAATGTCACACGTGGTCCAGATCTATTTGTCTGGTTAACCAAAGGCGATAACACCAAAGAGTTCGTTAATCTAGGTCGTTTAGAAAACCGCAAAGGCACTCAGTCTTACATCATTCCTGAAGACGTCAATTTAGATGATTTCGATAGAGTTATTATCTGGTGCCGCGCATTTAGCGTCCTATTTGCTACAGGAGAATTTCCAGTAGCGTCTAACTAGACATACAGCTTTAAAAACAATCCCTCATCTCCGAAGTTTTCACATATGTGAAAACTTCGTTTTTTTGTCAAAATTACCTCAGTTTTAAATATTCCGCAAACATACAAACAGTATTTAGCCCGTCCTAGAAGCCTTTCGTAATTACTTTGAACTTCTAAATAATATACTCCATAAGCATTACATCTCAACTAGTAGTTGTAATAGGTCTTGACAATTCCACAAAAATAAACGTAAAATCCACCTAGAAAAAGCATTTTTACAGTTAAATCGCACCTAAACTTCTAAGATAGTGCTTGCTTTTGTAAGAATATTTAGACCTTAAGTTTTATTATTTTATAGCTAGAACTATTTATTATTGTGCTATAAAAGCAATTCCACGATTAACTTCTGTTGCAGTTAATCGTAGAGCTTGCTAACGAGTAAGAATAAAGCCGCTCAGTGTGTGCAGTTATTTCGTATATTTTGTAGATTCATAGAAACGCTGTTGAATGCACATGCAAATTAGTACTTTAGGCAATCAGTAAAAATACTCTTAACCTTCATTCTAAAAAGGAGAACTTTATCATGTCCACTTCATACACCCCAACAAAAGCAGATAGATTTACATTTGGTCTCTGGACGGTCGGCAACATAGGTCGTGACCCTTTCGGGGAACCAACTCGTCCAGGCTTTACTGCACCACAAATTGTCGAAAAGCTTTCTGAGCTTGGTGCTTACGGTGTCAACCTTCATGACAATGACCTTGTACCTATTGACGCTACTGCTAGTGAACGTGATGCTATCGTCAAAGAATTCAAACAAGCCTTGAGCGATAACGGCATGGTTGTGCCTATGGCTACTACAAATCTTTTTAGCGACCCAGCTTTTAAAGATGGTGCTTTTACATCTGGCGATGCTAGAGTTCGTGCCTATGCCTTGCAAAAGACTATGAACGCTATTGACTTGGGCGTAGAACTTGGCGCAACCACTTACGTATTTTGGGGTGGTCGTGAAGGTAGTGAGGTTGATGCTACGAATAATCCACTGAATGGTATGGGTTACTTCCGTGATTCTATTAACTTCTTGTGTGAGTATGTAAAAGATAATGGCTATGATTTGAAATTTGCGCTCGAGCCCAAGCCAAACGAGCCACGTGCCGACATTTACCTACCTACAGTTGGCTCAGCCTTAGGCTTTATAGCAACCTTAGAACATTCAGACATGGTTGGTCTAAACCCAGAGTTTGCACACGAAACTATGGCTGGACTAAACTTCGTCCATGCAATTGCTCAAGCGATTGACGCTGAAAAACTTTTCCACATCGACCTAAATGACCAAAAAATGGGTCGCTTTGACCAAGACTTGCGCTTTGGTTCTGAGAACTTAAAACCTGCATTTTTATTGGTCAAGCTTCTAGAAGAAACTGGCTATGCTGGACCACTTCACTTTGACGCTCACGCCCTGCGTACAGAAAACTCAGACGGTGTTTGGGAATTTGCAAAAGGCTGTATGCGTACTTATCTGATTCTCAAAGAGAAAGCGAAGCAGTTTGCAGAAGACAAAGAAATCCAAGCAACGCTAGAGGCTTATCATGTTCATGATGCAGAGCTACAAAAAGTTATGAGCAACTATTCAAGCGACGGTGCAGCGAATCTAAAGGGTCAAGAATTTGACCGTGTGGCTTTAGGCGCACGTGACATGGGCTTAGAAAAACTAGACCAACTTGTCGTTGATTTACTCTTAGGTGTTCGTTAAACCGTGTCAAATATAAATCGGCCAGATGTAGCCTTAGGACTAGACTTAGGCACAAGCGGTGTTCGGGTTTTAGCTGTAACGACTGAAGGCAAAACTGTTGCTGAAATCAATCGTAGCTATCCACTCTTAACACCACAACCAGGCTGGACTGAACAAAAGCCAAGCGATTGGAAACAAGAAAGCATTACAGCACTAAAAGAAATGGTTACTAAACTTGGCAGTGACCACACAATCATAGCTTTAGGCTTATCTGGGCAAATGCACGGCATGGTTCCTTTAAACGCAAACGGAGAAGTCATACGCCCTGCACTGCTTTGGAACGACCAACGTACAGGTGACGCAGTTAAAACGATGGAAGCAAAAGTACCTCGTGACACTTTCATACAGAGTACTGGTAATCCTGCTATTACTGGTTTTCATGCACCAAAAATAGTTTGGATGCAAGAAGCTGAACCTGAAAACTTTGCTAAATTACGTCATTCTTTATTGCCTAAAGACTATTTAGGCTATGTACTCACAGGCAATATGGTTGCAGAACCAAGTGATGCCTCTGGTAGTAACTGCTTTAACCTTGCTCAAAAAGAATGGGATGCTGATATCCTGACTGCCTTAGGTATCGACCTAAGCATCTTCCCTGACATAATTGCATCGCACGAACAAACTGGCACACTAACTGCTGAAATGGCAGAAGCAACAGATTTACCAGAAGGTTTGCCAGTGATTGCTGGTGGTGGTGACAACGCTGCTGCTGCCATTGGCTTAGGATTATCGAGTTCTGACACTACGCTCGGCACACTGAGCTTAGGTACTTCTGGTGTAATTTTTGCGCCTATTACAGAAGCAAAGCCTGACCCTGAAG
>CALDTA010000353.1:0-9688 GCA_937924455.1 uncultured Deinococcales bacterium | reverse complement strand
ATCTTTGAAGATGTCAAGCACTAGAGGAGAGACTTCAAGTGGAACTTCGTGTTTTTCAGCAAGGCTATCAAATAGGCTCATGTCTTTGATAACCAAGTCCATTGTAAAGCTAATGTTATAGCTGCCATTTAAGATAACTTGGCTTTCAGTTTCATGTACAAATGAATTACCAGATGAAATTTTAATCGCTTCAAAAGTTGTATTCATATCCATGCCAGCTTTTTTGGCTACGGTTAAAGCTTCGCCTACGGAGACTAGATTTACAGAAGCTAAATAATTTGTAATGACCTTCAAAACTGAAGCAGAACCAAGCGGTCCTGCATGAAGTATTTTGCGACCCATAGCAGTTAGTGCAGGTAATGCACGTTCAAAACCATCTCTTGAACCACCTACTAAGATTGCAATGTTGCCAGTCGCAGCACGGTGACAGCCACCAGAGACAGGACTATCCATAGGCGTTGCACCTTTAGCTTCTACTAACGCACCAATGCGCTTGACTTCAGCTTCGTCTGTGGTACTCATTTCTAGCCACATTTTGCCTTCCGAAAGCCCTGCAAGGACACCATTTTCAGCTTCCATGACTGTACTGACAATAGCAGGTGAGGCAAGGCAAGTAATGATTAAATCAACTTGCTCTGCGAGTTCTTTGGGTGAGTTTGCAAAGCTTGCACCTTTGTCAATAAGGGGTTGAGCTGCTTCTTTGCTGATATCGTGAACTGTTAAATCAAAACCATTGCGTAATAGGCTGCCAGATAGCTTGCCACCCACATTGCCAAGACCTATGAATCCAACTTTCATATTGTTCTCCAAAGGGACGGCTCGAGCCATCCTGAATAATTGGCATTTGCGTCAATAATGTCTACAGTATTGAAAGATAGTTTTACCTCAAGTTGATGTTGTTATGCCTTTAACGGTAAATACCTAAGTTTTCTAACTGTGGGCATCTTTTCTGCAATTCCTTAATTTCTAAAAGCTGGAGTATTTTAACTTTATTTACCTATCGTACACAATACTTTAAACAGGTCGAAATTGATTAGTTAGTACCTTGTGAATCAAGCCAATTAAGCACAGCTTCCATAGAAGCATCTGGACATTCCTCAAAGGGGAGATGACCACAATTCTCAAGCTCGACGTAAGTACCATTGCCCAAATCACTAGCGACTTGCTTACTCTGTTCTGGTGTCACCACGATATCTTTATCACCCGATAAAACTAAAATAGGTAAATCAATCTGAGCTAAATCTTCTGCGGTTAATTCACTGGCTTTACTATTTCGGTTGACTTCCCACAAACCTTGATTCCAACGACTTGTTTTTTGCGATAGCCTATAGCCTTCGATGATATCTTCAGTCAGTTTGCTTTCATCTGCCCAAGATAGTTTGAGCAGGTTTAAGCCAGCATCACCACTTTGCTGTCGCATGATGACTGGACCAGCTAAGTCCATGTGTGGGCTAAATAGCAAACGGCGTACACGGTCAGGGGCACGCATTGCGCCAGCGTCATAGATTGAAGCTCCAGCAAATATAATGCCTTCAATTTTATCTGGGTAGGCTTTAGCGGTATTTAGGGCTATCTGTGCAGCGGTTGAGCTTGCGACCAAGTATGTCTTATCTATACCAGTTGTGTCGAGTAGCTCAGCTAAAATATCTACCTGACCTTCTGGGATATAGGGATTGCCTTCAGGAAATTTTTTATAGGGCTTGCCTGATAGACCATGACCTGGTTGGTCGTAAGTTACGGTTTGTCCTAATTCCGAAAAGTCATCTGTGACTTCTCGCCAGCTAAAAGTATGTGCTGCGTAGTCGTGTAGTAGAACAAAGTTTGTATCTGAGAGTTCACCAAAACTTTTGTAATGAATGTCTATGCCTTTAGTTGTTAGGAATTGGCTATCTGCATCAGCAAAGCTTTTTGGGTCTTCCATGCCGTCTAGTTCTGGAATGGGTAAGAAAAAAGGAAAGAATATGAATGTGCTGAAGATAACGAACATTGCAAGCAGGTTGAGGGCAAGACGGGTGGTCATGGAATGATTTTACATCGCAAGATTTTTGATGTTTGGGGCGTATGGTCTCTTTTGAATATGGGAGTGTGTGGGTGTGGTGTCGGGGCTACTGTGTTTGTGGGCTCGAGCCCCGTAAACTACCCTTACAAAACTTTCTCTAAGGAGATTTAACATGCCAAGATTTCTAGTCTCATTCCTAGCATCGTTTCTCTTAATTATGATCCTTTCAATGACTACAGCTACAACCCTTTTCGAATTTACAGACGAGTCCACCCAGCGTTGGGGGTCTGTTGATGATTCCGTCATGGGAGGCATTTCAGATAGTCAAATAAGCTATGTTGGCGATGGTATAGCAAAGTTCTCAGGAGTTTTATCTTTAGAGAATAATGGTGGCTTTGCCTCAGTTCGCAATGTAGATTACGTCTACAACCTAAGTAAGTTTGAAGGTGTTGAGCTTCGTGTAAAGAATGGAGCTACTGAGGGTAAAACCTTAAAATACCAATTTCGTTTTCAGACAAATATTGCTCGAATTTCTTATACACAGCATTTTGATGCTACAGATGAATGGACAGTTGTTAGGCTGCCATTTTCAGATTTTGAAGCGACTTTCTTTGGTCGTATGTTGCCAGACGCACCAGTGTTAAATACTGAGTTTCTTCGGACGTTGACAATTATGTTGTCTGATAAACAAGACGGTGATTTTGAATTGCTGGTTGATTCAATAAAGGTGTATTAAAGGTGTATTGAATTCCTATACTGTACACCTATACTGTAAACTTAGCCTATGAAATCAGAAAACAGTGACTTTACATGGATTGAAACAGTTCCCTATGAGGAAGCAACAGGTCGATTAAAAAAACTTTACGACCGTATCAAAGACCCTGCTGGCAATGTTGATAACATCATGATGGCGCATAGTCTACGTCCACATTCGATGGACGGTCATATGAGCATTTACAAGAATGTCTTGCACCATACGGGTAATACTTTGCCAAAGTGGTTGTTGGAACTGGTAGGTGTTTATGTCAGTTACTTGAATGGTTGTGAATACTGCTATGAACATCACTTTGCAGGTATGGCTAGGTTGATGGATGATGAAGCAAAATCAACTAGTTTTCGCAGTGTAATTGAGAGCAGTGCAATTGAGAGCAGTGCAATTGAGAGCAGTGCAATTGAGAGTGGAGATTTTGGTGATGTATTTACAGAACAAGAATTGGCAATATTAGCTTATGCTAAAAAATTGAGTCAAAACCCTGCTGATATGGTTGAGCCTGATGTTCAGAATCTTCGGGATGCTGGTTTGCATGATGGGGAAATTCTTGAGATAAATCAGGTCACAAGCTATTTTGCCTATGCCAATCGTATGGTTTTGGGTTTAGGCATCAACACTAAAGGAGATGTCTTAGGTACGTCACCGAATAGTTCTGATGGTGATGACTGGAGTCATTCTTAAGCGATAAGGGCATTAGATATTTCTAAAATTCAACTATTGAACAGGTGTTCCCAAAATGTGGAATACCTTTTTCTCATGCCTTGCGACTTGATATTTAGCCAGTTTTAGCTTATAATTTAGGCATGGCTAAAAATATTGCCAAGAACGACTCAAAACTTAACGACTCAAAACTTAATGGCTCAGAGCAGAACGCTAATACTCAAATATCTAATTCAGTAGAGGATTATCTAAAAGCAATTTGGCTGACGGCTCAAGATGGTGCTGCCTCAACCAATGCTTTAGCCGAGCAGCTCAACATAGCTGCGCCTTCGGTTTCTGCCATGTTGAGTAAGTTGCAAGCTTTGGAGTTTGTGGTCTATGAGCGTTATAAAGGTGTTTCACTTACAGCAATAGGTAAGGCAAGGGCTTTAGAGCTTTTGCGCCGTCATAGGTTGATTGAGACTTTTTTGTTCGAACACTTTGAGTATAGTTGGGATGAAGTTCATGAGGATGCGGAGCGGCTCGAGCACGCCGTCAGTCCACGCTTTATCGAACGTTTGGCAGTATTTCTCGACCACCCAAGTCATGATCCACACGGTGACCCTATTCCATGCCCAGATGGCACTTTGCCAGATACGCCAAATATGGCTTTGGCAGAGCTAAAGGCTGGAGAGCACTTTGTGGTTGCGAGACTTTTATCGCAAGCCTCCGATGTTTTGGCTTATTTAGAAAAGCTAAAAATTCAACCAGGAACCCAGTTGAAGGTTATAGATATTGAACCTTTAGGTGGATTAGTTCATGTTCTAATTGATGAATTACCACAAGCGCTATCAAAAGAACTCGCTATGATAGTGCGGGGCAGTATTGTTCTTTCAGCATAAACAAATTAATTATTAGTCGAAAGACTGTTAGAAGATTTTTTCGAAAGGAATTCGATATGAATTTAAAAATTAGTTTTAGAAATATACGATTAGCTGTACTACTAACTCTACTACTGACTGTATTACTGGCAATCAGTCCAGCTAGTTTAGGTATGGCACAACAGTTGGATATTTTGACAACCACTGCCATGGTTGGTGATGTCGTCAAAAACGTAGCAGGTAGCTGTGCGGATGTCTCAGTGATGATGGGACCTGGGGTAGACCCACATTTGTATAAAGCAAGTGCAGGTGATGTTCGTGCGTTACGCAACGCAGATGTCATCGTCTACAACGGCTATTTTTTGGAAGGTCAAGTTGGTGAAGTGCTAGACCGTTTTGGGCGCAGCAAAGCTGTGATTGCTCTAGCCGAAATTGTGCCTGTGAGTAATGCACCTGATGCTAGTGGTAATGATGCTAGTGGTCATGCGGGTGAAAGTGCAGCAAGTGAGGAACCGTCTGAAAATTTATCAGGAGATACAGCAGGTGAGTCTGAGTTATATACCTTACTAGATCTTGAAGACTATGGGGTAGACCCCCACTTGTGGATGGATGCAAGCTACTGGCTAGCAACGGCTCTGCCACTGGCTGAAAAATTACAAGCGGAAGCACCAAATTGTGAAGACGATATGCTTGAAAATGCCTTGAACTATAGTGCAAGACTTGCAGCGCTTGATGCATGGATAAAAACAAGCGTGGCAACCATTCCAGAAGAGCAGCGCATATTAGTAACAGCACACGATGCTTTTGCTTACTATGCAAGAGCTTACGACCTTGATGTAGCTGCTATTCAAGGCATTAGTACCAGTTCTGAAGCATCGATTAGTGACATTCGGGCAACAGTTGACTTGGTGCTCGAGCGCAATATTCCAGCTATCTTTGTGGAAAGTAGTATCAACCCTGCAACAATTGAAGCTGTCCTTGCTGCTGTTAAGAATGCTGGTGGTGACACTGTGATTGGTGGTTCGCTCTATAGTGATGCGATGGGCGATGAAGGAACGGCTCAAGGTACATACATCGGTATGCTTTTCTCCAATACAAAAGAGATTGTTGAAGCGCTCGGTGGTGAGTTGCAGGATGTGCCTGAGGAGCTTATGAGCTGGACAGAACGTTGGGGCCTGTAGTGGAAACGAATTTCTTATGATAAGACAACACGTTAATAACCACGAATCTGGCTACGCCCTTCATGTAGAAGATTTAACTGTCAGCTACGGAACGAAACCTGTTTTGTGGGACATTGACCTCAATGTTCCACCAGGTGTTTTGGCAGCGATTGTCGGACCAAATGGTGCAGGCAAAAGTACGTTGATTAAAACGGTTTTGGGCTTAATCAAACCTGCTGCTGGACATGTCTATATTCACGGCAAGCCGTACGTAAAACAGCGTCATCTAGTTGGCTATGTGCCACAGCGTTCTTCGGTTGATTGGGATTTTCCAACAACTGCGCTTGATGTCGTGACGATGGGGCTTTATGGTCGTTTGGGTTGGCTGCGCCGAGCTGGTAGAGAAGAGCGTCGCAGAGCAGCGAATGCACTTGAGCAAGTGGGGATGGAAGCGTTTGGAAATCGACAGATAAGTCAGTTGAGTGGTGGTCAAAGGCAGAGGGTTTTCTTGGCGAGGGCTTTGGTACAAGATGCTGATCTCTACTTCATGGATGAACCCATGGCTGGTGTAGATGCAACTACAGAACGCGCTATTATTAATATTCTTAAAGAACTTCGTAGCTTAGGTAAAACTGTGATTGTCGTTCACCACGATCTACAAACGGTTTCTCAATATTTTGATTGGATGCTGCTCCTAAATGTTCGTGCCTTGGCACAAGGTCGTGTTGAAGATGTCTATACTGCTGAGAATTTACAAAAGGCTTACGGCAGTCAGATTGCTTTATTGCAGAATGCGGATATTCCTTCAGCAAAAAAAAGCGTTATCTCCAATGAAGTAAGTCAGGAAGCGTTACAGAAAAATTAAAGGCTGTATTTTATGGATGCAATAATTAGTTTCTTGACCGACTTTAATATTAGAAATGTGGTGCTTGGTGCAGCCTTGCTTGGTGTATCGAGTGGCGTACTTGGTAGCTTCGCTGTTTTACGCCGACAGAGTTTATTGGGCGATACCTTAGCACATGCTTCGCTTCCAGGCGTCTGCCTTGCTTTTCTGATTGTGGGTACAAGACAAGCTTTACCAACTGTGTTAGGTGCGTTGGTTGTTGGCACGATTGCAGCCTTTACTGTTTTGTTGATTATCAGGCGAAGTCGTCTGAAAACAGATGCTGCACAAGGCATTGTTCTAAGTGTCTTTTTTGCTTTGGGCATCGTCATGCTGACCTTTATAGGAAATCAGAATAATGCAGGTCAGGCAGGTTTGGAGAGCTTCTTGCTTGGGCAAGCAGCATCAATTCTACCTGCTGATGTTCGGCTGATGTTTAACATCACCTTGATTGCTTGTGCTTTAGTTTTGGTAATGTGGAAAGCATTTAAAGTCATCAGTTTTGATTCGGATTTTGCAGCAAGCTTAGGGATTCCAGTTTTAAATCTAGAATTACTCATGACGGCGATGGTGGCTTTGGCTATTGTCATTGGCTTACAGCTTGTTGGGGTTGTGCTCATGGCATCGATGCTAATTGCCCCAGCGGTGGCAGCACGGCAGTGGGTGAAGAGTCTTGAAATGATGGTTCTGCTTGCAGCAGTCTTTGGAATGCTTTCAGGTGTTAGTGGGGCGCTCTTAAGTAGTTTGGGGCGTGGTTATTCAACAGGACCGCTGATTGTCATATGTGCCTCTGTAATTGTAATGATTTCGCTGTTTCTTGCCCCAGAGCGTGGCTTGTTGTGGGCAGCGATTAAGCGTAGAAGGCACCATGGTGTGCTTCGGACAAGACAGGTTCTTACCGATATGTACCATATTGCCGAAGAGCACAATGATAAACAGTATCCGATTGAAATCGGTATGGTGAATAGTCTATACGGTATGCGTTCTGAACGTGTTTTGGAGCGTTTAAGGTCACAAGGTTGGTTGCGCTATGACCAGCACATGCCAGAAGAAGGACGGCATGTGGTGCTTACAAGCGGTGGTTATAAAGAGGCAGAGCGTATTTTGAAGGATTTGACAAAGCATGATTGATGTATACACAGTTGCTATGATGATTACAATTCATGCTTGTCTGTTGCTGTTTGTTACAGCAGTGTGGATACATCTTGGCAGTTTTTTTCGCTTTGTTACAAAAACATGCTATCAGTCGTTCAAAGCGGTGTGTGGAATGGCATTCTATATGCCTAATATTAAAGTCGGTGGATTTTATCAAAGAAGTCTTTTGATTTGTCTTGGCTTTGACGTAGAAACTTTGAGGTTTGAGGCATGATTGAGGGGCTTTTAAATAATCCTGATTTTGTAATCGTGGCAGTTGGAACGCTTGTTGGCATAGCCTCTTCTATTGTGGGTAGCTTTTTGGTGCTCCGTAAGGCTAGTATGCTTTCGGATGCTATGAGCCATTCTATTCTGCTTGGCATTGTGGCAGTTTTCTTTATAACTGGTAATCAGCATTCGCCTTTTTTCTTGCTGGGTGCAGCAGCTGTAGGAGTTCTTACGGTTGTACTTACTGAAAGTTTGGCACAAAGCAGACGCGTGAACTACGATGCTGCTATAGGGCTAGTCTATCCATTTCTTTTTGCGATAGCTGTGTTGCTCATCAATATTTTTGTCAGGAATGCACATATTGATGTTGATGCTGCCCTGTTAGGGGAGATTGGACTTTCATGGTTGGATACGCAGCCATTCTTTGGCATAGAAATCCCAAGTTCACTGCTTCGCATGACTGTGGTTACACTCATCAATATCGCTTTTGTAATTTTGTTTTACAAAGAACTAAAGTTAGCGACCTTTGACAGTGGTTTAGCTGCCACTTTAGGCTTTCGACCAGGTTTTCTTTACTATGCTTTATTGAGTCTTACTAGTTTAACGGCAGTTGCTGCTTTTGATGCTGTTGGTGCAATTCTGGTTGTTGCTTTTATCATCGTACCTCCAGCGTCAGCTTATTTGCTTACCGATAAGCTTTGGATTATGTTGGCTATTGGTTCAGTTATTGCCTTTTTATCTAGCTTGCTTGGCTATGGCAGTGCCTTTTTGCTTGATGTGTCGATTAGTGGCATGATGGCACTTTTTACGGGTGTATTTTTTACGCTTTGTTTTTTGTTTAGTCCTCGCTATGGTTTGATTGCTCAGAGCTTTCGTTTTAGACAACAAAAGACTATGAATGCACAGCGGACTTTGCTTATTCACTTATTTAATCACGAAGATCATGAAGATTCTGCTGAAGAGAATGTTTTGTCTGCGTTAGAGTCTCACCTTCGTTGGTCGCCAGCACATGCACGGGAAATTGTGATGGATTGTTTGGATGATGGTTTGATTACTAAAAAGCCTGAAGATGACGAATTGTTTCTTACTGAAAAGGGTCGGATTTGGGCTAGGGAAGTGCTCGAGCCGTGGCAGCATTCGTAAAGTAATTATGATACCTTGAGATAGAATGACAGTAACGTTAACAAGCAAAGGGCAAATTACAATCCCTAAAGATGTTCGAGAAAAGCTTCAACTCAAAACAGGTGACAAGCTCGAGTTTTTACTTCATGAGGACGGTAGGTTAGAGCTATTACCAATAACATCCTCGATAACTAAACTTAAAGGTATCCTACCCAAACCAAAAAAAGCTCTCAAACTAGAAGATATGGATAAAGTCATTCAAGAGGCAGCAATTGATTGGGATTGATACGACTATACTTGTCTGTTATCTAACGCAGGATGACCTGAAACAAGCAGCTCAGGCAACACAATATTTAGAGGAAAACTGTAGTAAAGAACATCCTGGCTATATAAATCATATTGTTCTTTGTGAAGTGATTTGGGTTCTTAGTTATGGCTATAAGTATCCAAAATTAAACATTACTGAAGTTGTTAGACTAAACTGAAAGATGAATGTCATAAAGATATAGTCGCAAAGATTGCGAAATAACCGAAGGATAAAGGCTTGAAAACCTTGTGTATTGACTGGGATTATGACATTTATGATTCACTTCGGTATTAGACAACTATTGAACACGTCTGAATTAAGTATAGAAAATCCTGATCAGGCATGGGCTGCACTACGAGATTTTGAACAAGGTAAAGCTGATTATGCTGATTACTTAATCGCACATAAAAATAAACAAGCAGGTTGCTTATCCACTATTACATTTGACAAAAAAGCTTCCAAGCACAGATTTTTCCAAACACTATAGATTTTTATCGCAAGCAGGAGACCTGTTATTTTGGTTCTTTCGGCGGAACCGAAAACACAAAAAACACCGACCCCAA
>CALDTA010000352.1:0-2694 GCA_937924455.1 uncultured Deinococcales bacterium | reverse complement strand
GTGCCACACAAACAAGCCGTCATACCTTACATGGATAGTTTAAGTGATGTTGCAAAACAAATCGGTGCTGTAAATACTATCGTAAACAAAAATGGTCTATTACACGGGCATAATACTGATGCTAGCGGTTATCTGCGGTCTTTGGAAGATGTCAACTTCAACCTACAAGACAAAACCGTTGTGATGATTGGGGCAGGGGGCGCAGCCAGAGCTGTGCTTTATGGTCTCTTACAAGCTAAAGCAAAGCAGGTTTACATTTACAATCGCACAACTGAAAAAGCTATTGAACTAGCAAATGACTTTGTGCAGATGGGTGCTGTAGACGTCAAAACTATAGACAATCTAAAAGATTCAATTTTAGGTTGTCAGCTTTTAGTCAATACCACTTCAGTTGGCATGGTCAAAAATGGCGCTGACCCTAGAGTCTCTCCTATACCAGATGACTACTTACCTAAAGAGGGCTTGGTATCTGACATCATTTACAAACCAAGACAACCACGACTTTTAGCCAATGCAGCTAAAGCTGGTTTGGCAACACAACATGGTTTGGGAATGCTTGTATATCAAGGGGCTTATTCGTTTAAAGAGTGGACCAATGTTGATGCGCCTACTGAAGTTATGTTCGATAGCCTAGTGCTTTAACAAGTAATTTAGAGTTTAGCGTCCAAAACATACCCTTTTAGTATCAGTTGTCGCTGTACTAGAGCACTTAACTTAAAAACAGATCTCTAGTTTAGAGAGTAGCCTTAACTAATTCCGAATACTGTGCAGGCGGAACACCTATCACGCCTTTAAAGTCATTGATAAAATGCGACTGGTCAACATAGCCAAGATCAACCGCAAGACTTGACCAATTTGGTGATTCATGATGCAAGGTCAACTGCACTGCCTTTTGCAATCTGTCCCGAAGTACAATCCACTTAAGCCCAACACCAACATAGCGTTTAAACAACGCTTGCAAGCTGCGAACGCTCATAGAGTATTTATCTGCAACTTCTGCAATGGATATATTTTCCATCTGAGTTGCATCACAAATGATTTTACCAATCAGCGCAACATTTTTATCTTGAGTAGGTATAGCTTTTAAAAGTACTTTTTCAATATCTTTCAAAGCAGTTTTATCATCTTGTACCCTAAGTAATTGGGTATTGAATTGAGTGGTTATGTCAGAAAAAACCTTATCAGCAGAGATAAAACCATCGGTTAATTGATGTAAGCTTTGCTGCCAAAAAGGATAAAAACCACCCGACTTAAACTGCACCCCAAAAATTGGGCTTGCTTGCTTGAGTTCATAGATCAACTTACCTTTGGGTACGCCCGTAATCCTTGCACCTCTTGGCATAAAGGTCAAATTTACATAGGGAGAAGGCAAAACCTCGCAAACATACGGTAATTCAGAGGAACTATCCCAACGCATCACCCAAAGACACTCGATGAAGTGACTTAAGGCTTCTGAAGGCTCATACTTTTTAACGCTGTACTGTTTAGCAGCACTAAAAGGGTTCAAAATCTCCTTTGGAAATTCTGCGCTTTTTTGCAATATTTTCGCCTTCATTTTTGATAGTATACCTGATAAATCAGTATATGAACTAGCAAAATATTAAATAAACATTTAGCTTTAGGAAGGTCAGTTTTTATGAAAACAAGGGCTCGAGCTGTAGTTATAGGCGGCGGCGTTGGTGGCGCAAGTGTGCTCTACCACTTAGCAAAGTACGGATGGACAGATGTCGTCCTACTAGAACGTGACGAATTCACGTCAGGCACGACATGGCACAGTGCTGCACAAGTTACCCAGTTTGGTACGGTCCAAACTATGTCAGCACTCAAAAAGTACAGCACAGAACTATATAGCAAGCTAAATGACGACCCAGACTTCCCAATGGGCTACCACAAACATGATGGTGGCGTACGTCTGGCACATACCCAAGACCATTTAGATGGCTATCATCACTTTGTCGGTATGGCTAAAGGTGTAGATGTTGACTATCAAGTGCTAAGCCCTGAGGAGATTGCTGAAGTGCATCCTCTCATCAACACAAAAGGCTTAGTTGGTGGACTTTGGGACCCAGTCGATGGTGACATCGACCCCAGTAATCTGACACGTGGTCTGATTCATGCAGCCAAAAAACTTGGCGCAGAAGCTTATATCCATACGCATGTTACTGGCTTGCAACAGCTAAAAAATGATGAGTGGATCGTAGAAACCCCAAAAGGCAATATTGAATGCGAAGTCATTGTCAATGCCACTGGCTACCGTGTCAACGAAGTCGGTGCAATGATGGGTGTAACTCACCCTGTTATGTCAATGGAACACCAATACATGATTACGACCGAAATCCCTGAAATTGTGGCTTTTGGCAAACGTGTACCCCTCATCCGTGACCCAGGTGATGACTTTTATTCTCGTCAAGAACACAGTGGACTGCTTTTAGGTATCTATGAACAAGACTGTCGTACATGGGGTATGCAAGGCATCCCAGATGACTTTACTTCTGCGCTACTCCCGAATGACATGGACCGCTTAACGGATAACTTTGAACGTGTAGTTGAACGTCTACCTTCTCTGGCTGAGGTTGGTATTAGCCACATGGTAAATGGACCAATCACCTACTCTGCTGATGGTCTACCACTTATTGGGAAAGTTCCAAATGTCCGAAATGCCTATGCTTGCTTAGGACTTCGTGCTGGCATTGG
>CALDTA010000351.1:0-2755 GCA_937924455.1 uncultured Deinococcales bacterium | reverse complement strand
ACCCTAAAAACATCCCAAAAAGTTTGAGAGCTTTTTGTTTATAAGCTCTATCTAGTTGCTCACTCCTAGATAGAAACTTATAAAGATGTGGTTAATGTATTTGCGCCCTAAAAGCTGCTTTGATGTAGTAGCCGAATGCTAAAACTGACGTGCAAATACATATGGAAATACAAGATGTAATTGGATTAACCAACAAATAGAGTATAAATGGCATGATTTTATAAGAGCTTTAAATGTAACCATGAATAGCTTTAAAGTTGTTTGCATAGTGTGATTTGAAGTACTTCTGAGTGCTTTTTGTAATCAATATTCATCAACCAAGTGTGAGATTTTGATAAGCTAAGGACAAGATGCCCCTAATCACGTTCGGTGAGTTGGTGTTTAGGTCGGATTATCAGCCAGAAGCTGCTTCTAGAGAAGCTAGTTCAGCTTCGATAGATGATGTAGAGCATGATGTAATTGATACTAGAGTAGCTACTATAGGTTTAGCTAATACTGGTGTCGACAGTAACGGTGTTAACGGTGTTGTAGTAAGCACTGATGCTGAAGATGTTAGTGGGGAAAATAAAGAGGATTTTGAAGACTATTCTGGAGAAGTTCTAGAATCTGAAAGTCTTTTTATACCTATATCTACACCTTTATCTACATCTTCTAGTAACACATCATCTGGTTCTGATAGTACGCTCGAGCCAACTCAATCTGGTCCGCCTAATCAAGTTGATCAGTTTACCCGAGCCAAACCACTATCCCTACTTTCATATCTCACGCTCGAAGGCGAGCAACACAGGTCTTTTATGGCGCAGCTCATTTGGGGAAATGCCAAAAAGCCTCCCAACAGCTTGTCTCAGGCCATTGACCAATTAGTACGCTTTTTACCAGGCGTTATTGAAAAGACGGACACCCGTGTTAAGGCTATGGTCAGTTCTGATGCTGCAACCTTCAGGGAGCACATGCACCACAACCGTTATTTAGAGGCAATCGAGCTATACAAAGGGGACTTTTTACAAAACAGCTTTCCAAGCAACACCACCTTTGACTTTGAAGACTGGTATATACAAAACAGCAACCACTTTGCAGAGCAAGCACAGCTAGCCCTTTGCGAACAAGCAAGACTAGACTTGGTAGCCAATCCAATTAGGGCAAAGGAATTTAGCGAACGAGCCTATAAAATCTATGAACGTACCCAAGTGGGCGATTCAACGCTACAACTGCTTCATGCTCTTTTAGTGCAGCAAAACAGCATTTTTGCACCAAAAGTAGCCAAGGTGTTGGAAGAATATGGTTTATCTGCAACGGCAGTCAAAATTGACCTAGCTGTTGTCGAAGAAGAAGTGACTATACTCAAGGCAGTTGAAGAAGCAAAAGCCAAAGGCATCGAACCGCCAAAAATTCTTACTAGGAATATTCCACGCTATACCAGAGAATTTTTTGGACGAGCTGAAGAATTTCAATTTATACACCAGATGCTTTTACAAGGTGATTCTTCACTTGTGAGTTTGGTAGCACAGGGGGGCATGGGTAAAACCCGTTTGTCCGTCGAGCTTGCCAAGGCGTGTTTAACCAGTGGACAGTTTGACACTGCTCGTTTTGATACCGTTAGCTTTACTGCATTAGAACCGCTCAACAGTCCTGACCAAATTCCCAGAGCCATAGCCGATACCTACAGCCTCACGCTAGACCCTAGTAGTGATGTCACGGAAAGCGCAGCCCAAGTTGCCAACTACCTAAAAGACAAAAGGCACCTGCTGGTCTTAGACAACTTCGAGCATTTGCTTGCATCAGAGCACCTTGCCCAGAGTCAGCAAGTCATCAATCAGATTCTTGATGCCTGTCCAGATATGCGAATGTTAGTCACCACAAGGCAAAACCTGAATATCGACCATGAATGGGTTGTGGATATCAAGCCTTTAGGGATTCCCAAAACAGATGATGGGTACCAAAAGGCATTCACTGCTGTTCGTGACTTAGATGCTACTCATGCTAGTGATAATGCTAGCGACCGTGATGAAGCGAAAGATGTGGTTGCCAAGTCATCACGCTTTGAGAACGCTACAAACTTAGAAAAAGACAAAAAGACAGAAGAGAGCAAAGATGATGAAGCACTCAAGCTTTTTGTCAACCGAGCCAAACATGCCAACCTGCGTTTTCAGCTAGATGATGACAACCGTGATAGCGTCAAAAGGCTGATTCAGTTGACAGGGGGCTTGCCACTTGCCATCGAGCTAGCAGCGGTTTGGATTCAGTCGCTCACACCTGCGGCGATTGTCGAGGTGCTTGAGCAAGACCTAGATATTTTGAGTGATCCAAACAAAGAAGAGAAGCACCAAAGCATCAAGACAACCTTTGAATTTTCTTGGCAGCGCTTGAGCGAGGCAGAGCAGAATTACATTCAGAAGTTGAGTGTGTTTGAAGGTGGTTTTCAAAAAGACGCTGCCACCTTTGTTACGGGCATCAATTATATGCAGCTTTTGCAGCTCATCCAGAAAGCGATGCTCTACAACAATGACGAAACACGCTTTTTCATACACCCGCTACTCCAGCAGTTTTTAGCTGAGAAGTTAGAAGCGAGTGGCGCTGCTTTTGAGGTAAAAGCGGCACATGCCAAGTATTACAGTGATTACTTTGGCAGCGTAGCTACCGATTTCCGCACTGCCAAAGAGGGTAAAGCGCTGGATGCGGTGGAGCTTGAGATTGACAACATCAAGCAAGCGTGGCTTTTTGCTTGTGAGCAGGGTTTTGTAGATGGTGCTGAGAA
>CALDTA010000350.1:0-3669 GCA_937924455.1 uncultured Deinococcales bacterium | reverse complement strand
ACATCAAGCTCACCTTGGAAGGCATTTAGACCTACCTGTAAGGTAAATAGCTCATTTTTAGTCAACACCAAAAAGGGCCACAAAAAGTCATTCCAACGCCACATTACAGAGAAAATAGTAAGTACTGCCAAGGCTGGTGCTGCCAAAGGCATAACGATTTGCCAGTAAATGCGCCACTCACTAGCACCATCAATTCGGGCTGATGCTAGTAAATCATCAGGAATAGTAAGCATGTATTGTCTAAGTAAGAAAACACCCGTAGGTGTAGCTGCTCCAGGAATGATGATTCCCCAAAAACTGTTAAGCCAACCAAATTGAAAAATAACAAGAAAAACAGGTACTAAGATAGCAGATAGTGGCACCATCAAGGTACTGATAATGATAAGGAAGATTGCATTGCGTCCACGAAATTCGTATTTGCTCAAAGCAAATGCTGCCATGCTATTAATCAGCAAGGTCAGAATCGTTGCTGAAATCGTTACAATCAAACTATTGCGAAAGTAAGTTACAAAATTGAAACTACGAAGAGGCTTCGTATAATTATCCCAAGCCAGCTTAAGCTCACGCACAGGCTTTCGTGGGTCAGCTTTACCAATTTTAATTTTGATAATCTCATCAGGCGCTGCTGGGTCAATCATTTGTGCTTGAAGACCAACACGTTTTATTTGTAGTAATTGTCTAACTGTGCCATCTTCAAGAACCACGTCGTATAGCGGTAAAGGTTCATCGTAACCATCAGCCATCATTTCAACTTGCGCTAAAGGTAATAGTGTTGGTGGAAACTCAGTCAATGCTCCCTGTGTTTTAAAAGAAGAAGCAACTGTCCAAAGCACAGGTCCAAACATAATCAGAACACCTAAAATCAAATAGACATAACTGGCTACATCCGTCCAATGCATACGTCCATTGCGACCTCGACGCAGTGCAAGAAAGGGCGTTGGCTTTTTGATTTCGTTTGACATTTGGGTACTCATTTTGATTTCTCCAGCCCTAATTTATCGAGCCTAGCGTTCTTTAAGCTAACCTGCTCTAACCTAGCACTATTCAATACACACTTAAGCAGCATCTTGTCTCCTACCTAGATAAAGTTGAAAGAGCGTAAATATAAGGAGTGTTATACCTAAGATAATTGACGCTGATGAAGCAAGTCCAAAACGTCTTATTGGATTAGCAAAGCCTATCGTATAAATATATTGAACAATAAAGGTTGTGGCCGTTCCTGGTCCACCTTGTGTAAAGACAAAAACTTCATCAAAGGTCTGTACCGCACGAATCAAAGATAGCACCAGCACAACAAGCATAGTTGGCATGAGCATAGGTAAGGTAATATTCCAAAAAGCTTGCCACCTACTCGCACCATCTATATGCCCTGCTTCATACAAACTACCTGGGATAGCTTGTAGCCCCGCTAAAAGAATGAGTGTATAGAAACCCATATTTGACCATACGCTAATGAATACAACCCAAAAAAATGCCCAATCAGGATTGGTAAGAAAAGGAATCTTATCTCCGTTTAGTCCAACTATAAAAGCATTGAGGATACCATCTCTTTGTAGAATCCAACGCCAAATCAGAGCGATAACGACAGGGGACAAAAGCACAGGATAAAAGAATACTGAACGAAAGAAACCTCTGGCAATAATTTTGCCATTCAGAATAAGTGCAGTAATCATGGAGAAAGCAACCATGAATCCAACCTGAAAAAGAACAAACTTGGCAGTGTTATAAATGGCTCGCCAAAAGAAGTCTTCTTCACAACTATTTACATTCAAAAAGTTGTCGCAATTAAATAGGATTTTGAAGTTTTCCATACCGACAAAAGGTCGATTTTGAGGTAAGAATTCTGTTCCACCTGTTAGTGAATAATAGAAATTCAAAATAACTGGAAATAAAATAAAAATGCCAAAAATAAGCAGGTTTGGAAGAACAAAGAAATACGCCATGCCCTTTGTACCAACAAGCCTTTGTAAAGGCGCAAAGACAAGGTCAAGTGCGCCTAAAATCCATTCTATAAAACGAACAAAAATATTGTTATTCATAGTAATTTTGAGGTAGTTGTGAGGTAGTCATCATAAAATAATAAAAAATATAAAGAAGAAAGCGTGAGTGCCGACATATAGCCGGCACTCGATATAACGTATTTAAACTATTTAATCAATATTATTCGTTAAGTTTAGCTGCGATATCGCTAACCATACGGTCGATACCTTCATCGATGCTAAGCTCACCATTTAGGATTTGGCTCATACGGTCTTGAACTGGACCATACACTGCAAATGCATATGGAGAACCTTGGAATTGGAATGCAACTGGGCTAAGTGTTGGTACGTTTGCAACGAAACCATTTAGAGAGCTTCTTAGGCTGTCGTTCTCAGTCTCATAAGCAACACCACTGTTTGCTACACCAATATGTGCAGGTACAGTGAATGTGCTTGCAGAATATGTTTCATAGTTGTCTGCTTGAGCTAGGAAGTCAATTAGCTTAGCTACGTGCTCTTGCTTATCGCTACCACTGAATGCAACTACTGAAGAACCACCTGGCATACCTGAGCAACCGCCTGGACCACATGGGTTAGGAACAACTGTCCAGTCAAAAGCGTCACCGATTTGGTCAGGGAAGCCGCCTAGTTTCCAGCTACCACTCATAAGAACAGCAGCGCCACCATTTGCGAAAGTATCGCCAGCAAGACCACCATCAAGTGCTACCCAAGGATCAGGGAACATTGTGCCGTCTTCGTGCCAGCCAACAAACTTCTCAACCATGCCTCTGAAGCCTTCGTCATCAATTGAAGGAATACCTTCATCATCGAATAACATAGCGCCATTACTAATTGCTGGACCAGCAAAACGGTGTGTACGTGCGTCCATAGTTAGTGGGAATACTTCTAGACCAGCATCGTTCATAACTGCTGCAACTTCTGTTGCTGCTGCTGCCCAGTCATCCCAAGTTGCGCCTTCACCTGGCATTTCAACTTCTGCTTGTTCGAAGTACGTTTTGTTCACGAATGGACCTGTTACGGTTAGCTCGAGCTGCATACCACTGATCGCACCAGAATCACTTGGGTCTAACCACTTAAGGTAAGGACCAAAGTTTTCCATCCAGTAATCGCCATCAACATGGTCGCCCATATCTGCGTAATACTCAGAAAGACCACCTAAGTTAGTAACACGAGCAAGGTCTGGACCTTCGCCTGTTTCAAGAAGTAGCGGTAGGTTATCAGTAATTGTGCTGTAAGGCACAACATCAAGTTCAACTTCAATACCTGGGTTAGCAATCATAAAATCGCTAATTAGGTTTTGCATTGTTTCTGTTTGAACTTCACTATCTGCATACCACATGAAGCGGACAGCATCTTGTGCAGAAACACTAGATACGAATAGTGTAGCTGCTAAAATAACGGATAAAGCTAGTGCTTTGAATTTCATGTATCCTCCAAGGAAATTTATTTGGAACTCTAAGAGTTAGGCTTGAAAAGTCTAAGTCCGTCAACTACGTTAGGTGAAACCTCCTAGTCTATATATAATCTGCTAAATAAACCCACAGGGCTCGAGCCAACCCAATCTATCAAGAAAAATAAATTGTGTTGAAACATACCTTTCGGTGCAAACTAACAGTCTAATATTGAGTTCTCCTTATTTTACACTGATTTAGCTTCTTTTGGAAAGTCT
>CALDTA010000349.1:0-8006 GCA_937924455.1 uncultured Deinococcales bacterium | reverse complement strand
CTAGCAATACATTAGAAGGCGCACATGGTGGTGTCGCAGATTTACAGCGACATACTTGGAAACGTCAAATAGAAGTTAAGTCTGGAATATTAGCTAAAGAATCTGAAATGATACTTAAGGACTTTTTTAAGTCTAAGCGTTGATTAAGTAGGCTAGAATTAGGATTGCAAGAATTCTTTGAGGAGTAGATATGCTGACCTTTGCTGAAAAAATAGTTGAAGTAACCGAAGAAAAAAATACAAGGGTATGCCTTGGCATTGATCCTCGACCTGAATCGCATCCCTTAACAGCAGCAGAACGTTTTGATGACGACCCTGCCCAGATGGCAAAAGCACTTGTCTACTATTTTCAGGCGATTATTGAGGCAACACATGACTTGGTTGCTTGCTACAAATTGCAGTCTGCTTTTTTTGAAACTTTAGGCATTCCTGGCATGATTGCTATGGCGCAGCTTATCGCAGATATCAAGTCTCGTGAAATTCCTGTAATCTTAGATGCTAAACGTGGTGACATCGGCTCAACAGCCGAGGCTTATGCCAAAGCCTATTTGGGTGACAGTGTTTTTGCCGTAGATGCTTTAACTGTCAACCCTTATTTAGGTATTGATAGTATAGAGCCTTTTGTCAAACAAGCAGATAAGCAGAACAAAGGTATCTTTGTTTTGGTGAAAACCTCTAACCCTGGTTCGGCTGATTTTCAAGATCTCAAATTGGCATCAGGTGAGATGCTGTATGAACATGTTGCAGAATCTTTAGATGCACTCTGTCAAACGGTTGTGGATAGCAATGGCTACTCACCGATTGGTGTTGTGGTTGGTGCAACGCATCCGCAAGAGTTGGTGAAAATGCGCTATGCACTTCCTCGGAGCATATTTCTTGTACCTGGCTATGGTGCTCAGGGTGGTAGTGCAGGGGATGTTGCGGCTGCATTTAAAAATGGAGTAGGTGCGATTGTAAATTCAAGTCGTGGTTTAACCTACATTACAGATGGAGATGATTTCGCTGAACAGTCGAGGTTAGCTACTGAGAAAATGCGAGACGCTATTAACAGTTCAATTAGCTTTACTACTTAGTCGATAATTTCCTTAACCCGACCTACTTCCCCTGTCTCGAGCCGTACTTTAATCCCATGTGGGTGAGAGCTTGATTTAGTCAAAATTCGCTCAACAATGCCTTGTGTAAGTTGACCTGTTCGTTGGTGCTGTTTTAAGACAATTTTAACTTCTGCACCTATACGAATGTTTGTGCGTTTGTTCTCTTGATTATGTCCATTCATGATTATTTGTTGTATCATGAAATCAGTCAAATGTTACAAGACTGAATAGCTAGCTATTGCAATTTTATGGTTGCGTTAAGATTTCTATATGTAAATATGTGTGAATTTGTCGAATAAAGCCATTTTATGACAACTTGACCGCCAGTTTCTTAATGTAATTGTTGCGTTAGCAAACTTTTCAGTATGATACTTTGAAGATGTTGAATTTAGTAACTACTAGAGTGAGTTTTAGAATTCGACAAGTGAGGTAGAAAACTTTTTGCAGTTTTCAGTGCTGTAAAAAATTACTGGGGATCAACTTATTAAATCTTGCGATACGACCTTGTTGTACGTGTCTAAGGTATACATGTGTAGAAAGATTGTTGTTAATAAGTTGATAAAATTATGTTTGAAACAATTAAAGAATTTTTTTCAACTAGGTATGATTTGTTGGCAATTGCTTTGTTTGTAGGGGCATTTATTGCCTTGATGATATCTGAGCTGTTCAATTGGATATTGAGTAGCTTTATTTCGCTTGCAGTACCAGAAACGAGTAGCCTATTTACACTTATTGCCTTGTTGATGCTTTTGCTAAAGCTTGTTTTGATAGCATTTATCCTTGTTGCTATTGATAGAGCCTATAACCGTCGGGTGCGTAGTAGTAGTAGTAAGTGGGTACAGGGCAAGCGAGTGTACAGTAAGCCTGAGTCCTCAGCAGAACAGCTTTATAACCGTTTTGTAAATTCAGATAAGATGCGTTATAAATCCATACTTGAACAAGAAGTTTTGTTATCTAGTGAAGATACTGTAAATGAAGCAGATGCTGATGAATCAACTGAAAGTAGTAGAAGTCGAGTTCGACGAGACAAAATGTGGCGTAAAAGAGAGCAACTTCTTTCGCAATTAGAAGAGTTGCTTGATGAAGAGGATGCCACTAAAAATACAGTTGAAATATTGGATTCGATTGATGTATTAACTGAAGATTTCAAGCAAGATGCTGTGACTTTGAATAGTTCGAAAACTTCTCAGCAAGTAGAAGAACTTAGCTCTGAGAAAATTCGTAGTGTTCTAGCAAAACGATAGTTTAATGCTCACACACAACCTAAATATGTATTGCAATATGTTATTGCATGTTCAAACAGTGCATAGTCAAACAGTGCATGTTCAAATAGTGCATGTTCAAACAGTGCATAGGCAAACAGTGCATAGTCAAAGTGATGCAGTGGTAAGTATTTCCTGCATACAATCCTAAAGTGATTCTATCGTTGCAAATGATGTTTAGTGTCACGTTTAGGAGGAAAAACTATGCTTCAAGAATTTAGAGATTTTATCGCTGGTGGTAGTGTTGTTGATTTAGCTGTGGGTGTGGTTATCGGCGCAGCGTTTGCTTCTGTGGTTGGTTCATTGGTTGACCACATCATTATGCCGCCAATCGGCTTATTGCTCGGTGGTATTGATTTTAGTAATCTTGGAATCATCCTGAAAGATGCTGATCAATATGGCTCAGTAAAAGCTGCGGTTGATGCTGGCGCACCAGTGATTCAATACGGTAACTTTATCAATGCAATTATCAAGTTTTTGATTATTGGGTTTGCTATTTTTATGGCTGTTAAGGCTTATAACAAATTGATGGAAAGTGCTGGTCAAGTAAAAGAGGAAGAAGAAACACCACGTAATGAAGTTCTACTTGAAGAAATTCGTGATTTATTAGCTAAGCGTTAGATAGTTAAGTTCAAAAGCTTAAGTGTAGCGAAGGGTGATTGATTCGCTACACTTTTTATGATCTCAAAGTTTTAAATCGACTTAAAGAATATCCCTACAAAGAAGTCTAGTTGACTTAGTATCGTTTTCTCTAAACATCAGGAAAATTCCATCTTCCTCTGCCCAAGCACAGTATTGTCTTCTTAGCTCTTGTAGCGTCATGTTGTTTTCATCTGCTACAGTTTGCATGTTCCAGTCGTATTCATTTAGGTAGATGGCTTTGCCTTTAGTAGCAAAGTGGTGGGCATAGTTTTCACAAGCTGGTTCCCAGCCACGCACTTTTTCACTGTAGCAAGATTCGACAAAAACCCAATCAAATGCTTGGCTGAGTGGTTCGGCTATTTCGGCAGTATTTTTTAATCCTGCGTAAAGCCCTCGTTTGTGGGCTTCATCTGCTAGCCATAGGTTATAGGCAAGTTGCTCATCAGCACTGATGCTGAAGCCTGTTTGCTCAGGTTCAGGATTCCATTTATCAAAAGAAAAGCCATCTAGGTTATCAAAACTAACGCCATCGAAGCCTTTGTTTTTACATTTATTAAGTAAGCTTTGAACGTAGGTACGTACAAAGACGTTGTTTGGATTCATCCAGAATTCGTTGGAAAAGCGTTCGCCATAAACATTGCCTAGCACACCATGACTGCGCCATTTTTCAAGTAGTGCTGTATCAGAAGCTAAATTGCCACCGAATACATTTTGTGTTGACGGTCTAAAGCTTTCTGCTGTACCTGCATTGAGGTAGCAAATGACTTTGTGACCACGAGCTTTTAGCTCGTTAATGACTGCCTGTGGTGCATCAATTTCAATATCATAGATATCTGCTTTGATGCTGGTATTAATAGGATTTTGTTGATCTAAAAAAAGCTGCACTTGCCATGTACTGTTTAGGTTTGGTGGCCAAGCATTGGGTAGCGCACTTTGTTTTAATGCCTGAATTGTAGCAACTTGCTCCGCTTTTGCATCTGTGATGTAACTTATAGAGTTTGAAACAGTAGGGGCAATTGCTTGCTGTTGTGTTTGTTGATTTGTCTGTTGTGGCAATTGCTTACTGTCGTCTGAGTAGTAAGTTGTATTTACAGGAAATGGATAGATGACTTGGTTAGTTGTTTGCGCTTGTTGCTGCCCAGTTTGCTCCTGCCCAGTTTGTGATTGGTTTACTCGTGACTGGCTTACTACTGCCTGGTCTATTGACTGGTCTATTGACTGGTCTACCTGTAGCTGGTCACGTTGCAAAGTTTGCTGTGGCAGTTGCCTTAGCTGTTGTTGTTCTAAGTGTCTTTGATGTTCAGCAATTTCAGCATTACTTAGTTGTCGTACCGTTACTTGAGCAAAAGCTAAAGAAGTTATAGATAGTAAAACGATGCTGAAGGCAAGATATAGATGTTTTTGTAAAGAATTCATGGGCTATGGAATTTTCTTTCTTATATATTTTTAGACCTGTTTACATACTTCTTTTGTTATACAAAGTAAGCATTATCTAAACTATATAGAATCGTTAGTATTTGTTGGCTATATGTAAATTTGAATAGCTTAAGCAGATATTCATCGGATGTTTAAGATTTAAAGGCATAAGTCGCACTTGGGTGCAATCTCAAGAAGCTGCTTGATTTATACCAATTCTGTTTATATCCCTAGTTTAGGCTGATTAGTTTAGTCTGATGTCATTTTTATGGAGATATCTAGGTAACTCACAGATTATTAGATACAGATAGCAGTTCCGTGATTCACTGCAACAGCAGTGAATCGGTGAGCTTCGTAACGAGTAAGAATTAACTCACTTAGTGTGTACAGTTGTTACGTGGAAACGCTAAGACTATGGTTGAGCAAATGATAGCCCTAACTCATTTGTGTATTACATATAGTTTCGGACACGGTATTACAATCTCTAAAAGTTCAGTTTCTATCAAACTTAAAAACAACCTTATATGCATCATCAAAAGCAAGCCGTGCTTTAAAGGTCTTACCTGTACTTGATTTAAAGTTTACTGCTTTTTTCGTTTCACCAGATTTTATAAGTTGTTTTAAAGCTGTGGCACTAAGTGCCTTACTTGCCATATTTTTCCATAAGATAAAGCCACAGCTTTTATCTGGGCAGGTCAGACTTTTTGGATAGTCAATAAGAACTTTTTCTTTACATTTTGGGCAAAGCCCTAGACTACTAGCTGTTTTCGTTCTTTTGCTTTTAGCGCTACTGCTAGCACTGCTGCTTTTTGTTTTTGTAGTTTTAGACTTATAGCGATTTTGATAGCGATTTTGCACCATACCAGCAGGGGCAGGTGGTGGTTTGAGTGCAAGAATTTCAGAAATAAGATTATGGGTGTATTTTTCTATCTCACTTTGAAATTTATCTTTGCTTAGACTTTCATTCTGAATGCACTTAAGTGCATATTCCCACTTGCCAGTTGTTTTAATATCAGCAAGCGGAAGCCCTTTAATCACATCATAGATGAATAAACCATTTTCGCTAGGAACGAGTGCTTTACCTTGCTTTTTGATGTATTCACGTTTTTGCAAAAGCTCTATAATGCTTGCTCTAGTTGCAGGTGTGCCGAGGCTAAACTTGTTTTCGATTTCTTCGTCTTCTTCTTCATCTTCTTCGACTTCTACCAAGTCACCAGCCCGCTCCATCATACTCAGGAGCATAGCTTCTGTGAGCAGGGGTGGTGCTTTGGTTTTTCGCTCAGGATTTTTGATGTCAATAATCTTGGTTGTATCACCTTTTTTAAGGTTGGGCAGTTTTTCCTCAGCATCGTTTTTGGAAGCAAATACTGAGATTTCACGCCAGCCCTCAACTTTTATGACTGTACCTTTGGAAATAAATGTATGTCCTTCTTCAGTGAAGGTGTAGCTTGTAAGCTCCTTAATACAGTTAGGCATGAAAGATTGCACCAAGCTAGCAGCGATGAGCATGTACACATTTGCTTCGTCTTTTGAAAGGCTAGCTGGGTCAACCCGTTGTGTTGAAGGGATGATGGCGTGGTGATCGGTGACTTTTGCGTTATTAAAATACCTAGAGCTATAATTTAGTTTTTCCAGATTTATCTTATCTGTTTTGAGTGTGGGAATTTGCATCAGCTTTTTGAGCTGTGCAGGCATGTCTTTTTTCATGTCATTGCTCAAGTGCCGTGACTCGGTTCTTGGATAGGTGATGCGTTTTGCCTCGTAAAGTTTTTGGGCTATATCCAAAGTTTTTTGTGCGGTGTAGCCAAAGAGGCTATTGCAGCGTTTTTGTAGGTTGGTTAAGTCAAAGAGCAGGGGAGGCTGTTCGCTTTTGTTTTTCTTTTCTGCGGTTGCTACATCGATTTCAGTTTTAGTTTTGAAGCTTTCTACGAGTGCTTCTGCATCTGCTTTGTTGTGAATGGCTTTTGCATATTTAGCAATGAACTCGATACTCTCAGCCTCAAGTACCAAGTCAGGTTGCCAAAAGGTGGTTGGTACAAAGTTGATATGTTCAAGATAGCGTTTAACGACCAAAACAAAGGTTGGTGTTTGTACTCTGCCTAAACTGTAGACATTGCCTCGGTTGACCTTTGTTGTGATGGCTCTGGTGCTGTTTAGCCCAACAAGCCAGTCAGCTTTAGCTCTACTAATGGCAGTATCGTAAAGTGCCTGATAGTCAGAGGCATCTTTTAGGTTATTAAAACCTTCTTTGATAGCTTCATCTGTTAGGGATGAAATCCAGAGACGCTTAATGGGCAGTTTAGAATTCATCTTTTCACCTATTTTTTCATAGATAAGCCTAAAGATGAGTTCGCCTTCGCGTCCTGCATCGGTAGCGCAGATGATTTCCTTACTTTCTTTTACAAGTTTTTTGATGGTGTTGAATTGCTTTTTGCTGCCAGGATTTTCTATCAACTCTAGTTTGTAGTCTGTGGGGATGATAGGCAGCAGTGCAGGAGTCCACTTTTTGTATTGTTCGCCGTAGGCATCTGGCGGAGCGAGTTTGACTAGGTGTCCAAAAGCCCAAGTAACATTGTATTGATTGTTACTGAGGTAGCCATCTTTGCGGTTGCCTACACCCAGTACACGTGCAATATCTCTAGCTACGCTGGGTTTCTCTGCGAGAATCGTAATCACAGTTTAGTTTACCTTTTTTAGGATCTTAAATACTATTTATTCGAGGTAAAATCCAGATAATTCTTAAGCTTATGCCAAGAAGAACCCCAGCTAGCATCAAACACAGTAGACGAACAATGCGTGGTCGTCGATATTCTCTGCCAAAGAGCGGAATGGGATCATTTAGACCGATGTATAAAAAGACTGCCGCTATACCTAAAAAGGCTAGTGCCATTAGAAGTAAGTGGATAAAGGGCATAATTTAGCTTAGCATGTTTTGCTAATAGATGAGAATATGGTGAAATGGGTGATGCGTCTCTGCATCTATATCTATCATGTGTCCATCGTTAGTTATGTTGTTGCATTACGGATGTACCAAAAATTAAGGAGAATTTTGCAGCGCGGACAAGATTATAGAAGTGGTGTGTTGAAATGTTTTTAGGCATTGATTTAGGCACAGGTTCTGTAAAAGCATTGCTACTTGATGAAGCTGGGCAGATTGTTCATCAAGCATCTGTAAGTTATTCAGTCAATGCACCACAGTCAAATTGGGCAGAAACTAATCCTATGGATTGGTGGCATGCTACTTGCCAAGTTGTTAAGGCTTGTACTGAAAACTATAAAAAAGATGTAAAGGCAATTAGCTTTTCTGGACAAATGCATGGTGTAGTTTTGTGTGATGATGCAGTGCATCCACTGCGACCTGCAATCCTCTGGGCAGATACAAGGTCAAAAGAGCAATTAAAGCATTATCACAACCTTTCACAGCTACAAAAGCAGTCTCTAGCCAATCCAATCGTTACAGGCATGATGGGCACAAGTCTGCTCTGGCTAAAAGAACAGGAAAAAGATATTTACAATAAAGCACGCTGGGCATTGCAACCTAAAGATTGGTTGCGCTATCAATTGACTGGTGAAGTTTTTACTGATCCATCTGA
>CALDTA010000348.1:0-3686 GCA_937924455.1 uncultured Deinococcales bacterium | reverse complement strand
AAGTGAATCATGGATGTCATAGTCACAAACATAGCAAAGTTTCGTAATTTGTGTGCCCTTCGGTTCTAAAGGCAACTTTTTCTGCTGATTGATTATGACTTTTTTCTTTCAGTTTAGTATTAGGTCAGTTAATCGTGGAAGAGCTTTCAGGTTAACACAATCGTGAGAATGCACCTGATAAACTACGTCAGAATGCAACTATCAAAAGCACATATTTCACTACTACTTGTACTAAGACTTAGTCTTTTAGCCTTTATAGCTGTACTGACACTAGTCAGTTGCTTCGGCACACAAACAAAAACATCCGCTATAGAAAAAGATACTGCTATAGAAAAAGACACTGCTATAGAATCATCGCTAGATACAAAAACAGATACTACTTCACAAACGACCACCGAACCTGTAGAACCTGTAGAACCTGTAGAACCCACTCTGGATTCAAACACCTATACTTGGAATCTACCCGAAGGTTTTCCAAAACCCATCGTTCCAGAAAACAATCCCATGACTGAAGCAAAAGTTGAACTAGGTCGTCACTTGTTTTATGACAAAAGACTTTCTGGCAATGCTACGCAGTCTTGCTCGAGCTGCCACCAACAACACCTTGCCTTCAGCGATGGACTGCAAACCTCTATCGGCTCAACAGGGGAGCGTCTAGCTCGTAATGCTCCAAGTTTGGCAAACGTAGCCTATAACGGAACTTTAGGTTGGGCAAATCCAGAGCTGATACATTTACAAGACCAAATCTTAATTCCAATGTTTAGCAACTCACCACCCGAACTAGGCATTACGGATGAGGATGAAATCTTAGAACGCTTCAAGAGTGATGAACTATATCAACAACTATTTCGAATTGCCTATCCTGAAGCCGAAAACCCTATCACCATACGTAGGATGATATTAGCCATCACTTCATTCACACGCACACTTATTTCAGGTAATTCACCCTTTGACAGATACACATTCCAAGGAGATGAAGAAGCACTCTCTGAAGAAGCCACAAGAGGTATGCGTTCATTCTCGACTGAACGAACAAAGTGTATCTTTTGTCATGGTGGTTTCAACTTAGCTGAGTCAAGCATCCATGAAGATAATATAGAAGATGCTGAATTTATACGACACTCTTTCCACAATATCGGGCTTTACAATATTGATGGTGAAGGAGCGTATCCTACTGGCAATCAAGGCTTATTTGAGTTTTCAGAAGAACCCACAGATATAGGTAAATTCAGAGCGCCAAGTCTTAGAAATATTGCACTCACTGCACCATACTTTCACGATGGAAGCACAAAAACTTTAGAAGAAGTGCTTAGTGTCTATGTAGAAGGTGGAAGAGTTATAGAAGAAGGCGATTTAGCAGAAAAAGGCTTAGCTGGTGATGGTCGACAAAGCCCGCTTAAAAGCAACTTCATTCACAGCATTGGTTTAACCGATGAAGAACAAAAAGATATCATTAGTTTTTTAGAAAGCTTGACTGATACAGACTTTATTAACAATCCTGCTTTTAAAAATCCTTTTGAATAAGAAAGCTCTTCTAGGACTAACTGACTTAGGTCCGTTAATCATGGAAGAGCTTTAAATATCAAACTAGCTTAATGCCACACCATAGAAATGTTGGTCAAACAGTTTGCTTAAAGATACATATTTTTACCTTACAGATAGTCAAACAGCATACAAGACAATTATAGTATATGCGTAACTTAGAAATCTATATCTCTATATCAATGAAGCTCTAAACTCAGGTGGTCTGCGAAGCATACTCACCTGCTCAAAGGCGTAGGCATAGCCAATAATTGCAGCATCAGCTCGAGCCGCCCCCATAAAGGTCACACCCATCGGCAATCCATGCACATATCCAGCAGGAACCGTAATACTCGGATAACCAGGCACCGCTGCAAGCGAGTAACTACTACCTAAATAACGATCACCATTTACTATATCTATAGTCCAAGACAATCCACCTGTAGGTGCAACAATGACATCTAACGCATCGTCCACAAGCGTCTTATCAATTAAAGTTTGAACTGCAACATGACTGTCTTGCAATGCTTGCTGATAAGCCTTTTCACTCAAGTCACCTTTTTCTTGAGCAGCCAACATTTTCTCTTGTCCAAAAAATGGTAGTACTCTATCTGAATGTGATTCATTAAAGGCAATTACATCTTTAAGACTGGTTAACTTGCCACCACGTGCTTTGAGATAAGCATTCAATCCAGATTTGAATTCATAGAGCATCACCTGATATTTTGCTGCGTGAACTTCACTTGATAAATTCACTTCAATATCGACAATCGTTGCACCCGCAGCTTCTAAATAGAGTCGTACGTCTTCCATACAGTTATCAATATGTTTAAGTGGCACAAAAACATTTTTCGCTAAGCCTACACGTTTGCCTTCAAGAGCATCCAGTTTCAAGCTCGATTTAAAATCAGTATCGAATTCATATTTATATTGTTTAACAGCAGTCGAATCTTGTACATCTAACCCCAACATCGCTTCATAGAGTAAGGCAGCGTCAGTAACTGTTCGGGCCATTGGACCAGCAGTATCTTGAGTTTGGGAAATTGGGATGATGCCACTACGACTCAGTAAACCCACCGTAGGTTTGATACCTACAATTCCATTGACAGACGCAGGACAAAGCACTGAACCATCCGTCTCAGTGCCTATAGCTACCGAGCAAAGATTCGCAGCAACCGCTACGCCCGATCCAGATGATGAGCCACAGGGTGAACGGTCCAACGAATAGGGATTACGGGTTTGACCACCCCGACTACTCCAACCACTCACCGCACTTGTTGAGCGAAAGTTAGCCCATTCACTCAAGTTAGTCTTGCCTAGAATAACTGCGCCAGCTTCACGTAACCGCTGCACAATAAAAGCATCTTGCTTAGGTTTTGGTGCATCTACAAGTGCCAATGAAGCTGCAGTGCTAAGCATATTATCCGCTGTATCTATATTGTCTTTGAGCAAGACAGGTATGCCGTGCAACGGACTACGAACACCTTTTATCTTACGTTCATCATCCAACGATTTAGCAATAGAACTAGCATCAGGGTTCACTTCAATAACCGAGTTTAAAGTTGCCCCCGAACTATCATAGGATTCAATTCTTCTCAAGTAAGCTTCAACCAATGACTCAGCAGAAACTTCACCTGAAGTCATCAAAGCTTGTAATTCAGCAATGTTATATTCTTTCATAAATAATTATAGCTTTCTTATTTTTACTGAAGCTTCGGATCAGGATTCTCGGTATTTGTGCCACCTTCTTGCAACAACAAATAATTCATCGTTGAAGATTCATGACGAAACTTCATAGCTTCCTGATACTCTGGATCATTGAACCATGCTTCTACATCTGCTTTACTTGGAAATTCCAGAATAACCAATCGGCCATCATAGCCATTACCTTCAACACAAACAAATTTCAAATGTCTTCGTAAGCCACAGTGCCAACGCAGGTGAAAGTTGTGCATCAATCTAAAAAATCATGCAGCAAGTACAGGATGGTCTAACCTACGTGAGGCAAAAAGCAATGACGCAGTTATATCCTCAGCTTCTAAATCAGGTAGCTCTTCAAGAACTTGATTGTGAGATAATCCAGCAGCAAGTAAATCAAGCACGTCAATCACACGAATCCGCATACCTCTAATACAAGGACGCCCACCACATTGTTGAGGATTAAT
>CALDTA010000347.1:0-4989 GCA_937924455.1 uncultured Deinococcales bacterium | reverse complement strand
TCAAACTAAAGCTATTCATGCTGGAGAGCCTATAGATGGGCTGACCCAAGCATCTTCGCCAAATTTGGTTATGTCTACAACTTACGTGACTGACCCGAAGGTGGCTTTTTCTGCTGAAATCCCAGAAGATGCTGCACCTTATGTCTATACACGCTGGGCAAATCCTACGGTGGCACAACTTGAAGAGAAGTTGGCTGTTTTGGAACAAACGGAATCTTGTCTAGCACTAGCCAGTGGAATGGCAGCTATCTCAACCTTATTTACGCACGAACTACAAGTTGGTGACCATCTAATAATGAGTGATATTGCTTACGCAGGAGCTTCTGAATTAGCAAATGATGTATTGCCTCGGATGGGTGTAGACGTTAGCCGAGTGAATATGTCGGATTTAGAAGAATTAAAAGATGCACTTCGTCGTGAAACAAAGCTTATTCATATGGAAAGTCCCTGCAATCCGATTTGCCGTCTAACAGATATTGAAGCAGTCGCTAGAGTTGCAAAAGAGCATTCTATTAAAACTTCAGTCGATGCAACCTTTGCTAGTCCTATGGGTATGAATGCAGCCACGTTAGGAGTGGATTACGTTATCCATTCTTTGACGAAGTATATTGGTGGTCATGGTGATGCCATTGGTGGAGCAGTTTTAGGAAGCTCTATTGATATTGATGCCATGCGCCAAGTTTCAATTCGAACAGGTGGCATTTTAAGTCCCTTCAATGCTTGGTTGATTATGCGTGGTGCTGCTACCTTGCCAATACGTATGAAAGCGCATGAAGCCAATGCACTTGCTGTTGCTGAATTTTTAGAAGCACACCCACAAGTGAAGCAAGTGACCTATCCAGGTTTAGTAAGTCATCCACAGCATGATTTAGCAAAAGAACAAATGCAGAACTTTAGCAGTATGTTGACGTTTCAAGTTCATGGCGATGGTCAAGAAGTTGCAGAGCGTTTAGCCGAAAAGATGCACATCTGGCATTATGCTGTATCGCTAGGACACCACCGCAGTCTAATTTTCTATATGAATACCGCAGACTTAGTTGGCAGCTCGTTTTTACTCACGGATGCACAAGAAAAAGCCTACCGAGACTTTGCAGGAGATGGAATCTTCCGCGTGTCGGTAGGCTTAGAGGATGCTGAGGATTTGTGTGCTGATTTAGCGCAGGCTTTAGAAACTTGAGCCATAAGAGTTTGAGCGTTTTAAGCTCAAACTCTGATCTTCCCCCTTTTCTAAAGGGAGACCGAGGGGGATTCCGAACTTAGATTCCCAAATAAGTCCTCTGAACAGCAGGGTCATTCCGCAGATTCTCAGCAGAATCTGCAATCACAATTTCCCCACTCTGCAACACATAACCGCGCTCTGCAATTTGCAACGCCATATGTGCATTTTGCTCAACAAGCACAACTGTAATTCCTTCTTTTTGAACACGTTGGATGGTTTCAAAAACACCATCTACAAGCACAGGTGCAAGACCCATGGATGGTTCATCAAGAAGTAAGAGTTTAGGCTTAGACATAAGCGCACGACCAATAGCAAGCATCTGTTGCTCACCACCACTCATCGTGCCAGCAAGCTGCTTTTTACGCTCACCTAAGCGAGGGAAAAGCTCATACATAGCTTCCATATCATCTCTCATGGCCTTATTCGCTTTGCGAGTATATGCGCCAAGCTCTAGGTTTTCTGAGACAGTTAAACTAGCAAAAACGCCACGACCCTCAGGTACAAGTGCGATGCCTTTATTCGGGAGTTCATCGGCACTAGCTCTCGAAATGTCCTCACCGTTATAAGTGATACTGCCAGTTCTAGAATTCATCAAACCAGAGACAGTACGAAGCGTTGTAGATTTACCTGCACCATTCGCACCAATTAGCGAAACAATCTCGCCCTCATGGACTTCAAAAGAGATGTCTTTGAGTGCGTGAATATTGCCATAGTAGCTATTGATATTTTTAACTTCTAAGAGTGCCATAATCTAGTGACCTCCTACATCTGCTAGGTTTACGTTACCTGCTGCGCCTTTACCAAGATAAGCTTCGATAACCACAGGATTACTTTGGATATCTTTAGGGCCACCTTCAGCAATTTTTTGACCATAGTCAAGTACGGTAATGTGTTCAGAAATCCCCATTACCACACGCATATCGTGTTCGATAAGTACTACGGTTATACCTAGTTCGTTACAGAGTTTACTGATGAATTCAGTTGTCTCAGCCGTTTCACTAGGGTTCATACCTGCAGTTGGTTCATCTAGCAAGATTAGTTGTGGTTGGCCTGCTAGTGCTCTTGCAATCTCAAGTCTACGCTGGTCGCCATAGGGTAAATTTTTAGCTAGCATATCGCCTTTACCTGTCATATCTACGAAGGCCAATAATTCATTGGCACGTTCTTCAGATTCACGGCTTTCACGACGACTAAACGGTGTACCAACGATTGCACCCATCCAAGAAGATTTAAGATGTGTTTCTTGACCTACCATGACATTTTCAAGCGCAGTCATGTTATTAAACAATCTGATGTTTTGGAAGGTTCTTGAAATGCCAGCTCTTGCAATTTGGTCAGGTGATTTTCTATGAATAGGTTTGCCATTCATAAGGATTTCACCTTCATCAATTTTATAAAAACCAGTGATGCAATTAAAGAAGGTTGTCTTACCAGCACCGTTTGGACCGATGATGCTTGAGATTTTTCCACGAGGAATATAGAAGTCTAAGTTGTTGATTGCAGTTAGACCACCGAAGCGTTTAATCATGCCATTTGCTTGTAAGATAGCATCAGATTTAGTTACTTCACTCATGAGTTCACCTCATTTACAAGTTCGGGTCGAATAGTTTGTTTTTCTCTTTGTCTGATTTTTGAAGGAATGAAACCATCAGGCTTGCGAATCATCATAAAGATAAGTAGCGCACCATAGATAAGCCATCTATAATCAGAAAATTCTCGCAAAAATTCAGGCATACCAATTAGGATAAATGCACCAGCGATGATGCCAATGTTACTACCCATGCCACCAACAATAATCAAACTCAGTACGTTGATAGAGACAAGTACTGTAAAACTTGTTGGGAAGACTGCGCCTACTTTGGCTGCAAAGATGGCACCAGCAATACCACCCGTAGCTGCACTGAGCGTAAAAGCTAAAAGCTTAGCCCTTGCCGTATCGATGCCCATAGCCAGCGCTACATCTTCATCTTCTCGGATGGCCATCCACTGTCTACCCGTACGAGAGTTATTCAGACGAATAGAAACGACTAAAGTGATGATACAAGCTGCAAGGATAATGTAATAAAGCTGTTCTGGATTTTTGAGCGTAGTACCAAAAAACTCAGGTTTAGGAATTGCCAAGATACCTTGTGCACCACCAATATAAGGTTTTAACCAGTCAGAAACAGCAAGCTTACCAATAATTTCACCAAAACCTAGTGTAGCAATCGCTAGATAGTCACCACGCATTTTGAGTACAGGAACTGCAAATATGAAACCTGCAAGCATAGCTGCTAGAAGCGCTATAGGTAGGACAATCCAAAAGTTAATAACGCCACCACCCATACCTAAAGCACCAGTAGAGGTGAGTGCTGCGAGAACGTAAGCGCCAACAGCGTAGTTTGTTACATAACCCAAATCGAGGAGACCTGCTAAACCAATCGCAATGTTTAAACCAAGACCCATCAAAATGAATAGACCGATGGTTACAGCAACGTCACTTAAAGAACGTCCAATTAACCAAGGTAGAGCAAGTAGTAAGGCAATGCAAATAGCTTGCCATGAACGAACCATTGTTAATTTAGTTTTTGGTGCCTGACTTGCATAATTCTTTTGAATACCATCACTACCGAAAGCCCAAAATAGGCCAACAACAGTTGAGGCTATCCATAAAATGAGTGTCGGACCTTGCTTGATTGTGTCACGGCGGAAGATAGCTCTGAGCCAATCTTCTGGTAACAATTCTTGAAGGATAAAGCCTACAGTTTCACCGAACATCGCTACAGCTAAAGTAACGACAACACCAAAAGAAAGACCTTTACGAAGGCGTTTTGGTAAGGCAGCAAAAATACTTATGATGATTGAGATGACGATGAGCGTGCCTAGTAACCATCCTGCACCAAGTAGTAATTCTCTTCGGTGGTCTAGTGTGATTATTTCTAACCAATCACGATTGACATTTTCAAAAATAGAACGTACATCAAGAACTTGGCTGAGCCATAATAGAAGTAGTGAAGGGATTGCTGTTAGGATTGCAGCATAAATATTAGCAGGAATAAGTGCCCAAGGTGTTTTTTGAAATTCACCTCTATCTTTCCTAGCAAAGTTACCAATAGCTAAACTTGCTGCAATGGTTGGTACAACGAGGAGCACTTGTCCAAGTGTAATGAGTTTGCGAACAAGCTCTTTTTCATTGAAGTCTGCAAGCATACCTATAAGACCAACATAAAGCAGTGCAATGCCTGCAATAAGGCCAATCTTGGTGGCGTAGCGCCAGAGTGTTTGTGAAGAATTATTTTCCATTAGGCTTTTGTCTCCGATAACTTCTCACCAAGTAAACCTTGTGGACGGAAAATAAGAACAAGTACGAGCATCGTGAAGGCAATGACGTCTTTAAGTTGGTTTGCACCAGGAATACCCAAACCACTAAGGATTAGGTTCGGACCCATGGCTTCAATGACACCAAGAAATAGTCCGCCAAGCATCGCACCACGAATGTTGCCGATACCGCCAAGTACCGCTGCTGTAAAGGCTTTAATACCTGGGAAGAAACCCATAAAGAAGTTCACACCTTGTGGTCTGAAAACACCGTTAATGACACCAGCAGCACCTGCTAAGAAGCCACCAAGTGCAAAGGTGAACATGATGATTCTATCTACATTGATACCCATTAGCTTCGCAACTTCTTTATTTTCAGAAACTGCACGCATAGCTTTACCAAGACGTGTGCGCTCAACTAACCAGTACAATATGCCCATTAATATAAGTGCAGAAACAAATACAAAGACTTG
>CALDTA010000346.1:0-4247 GCA_937924455.1 uncultured Deinococcales bacterium | reverse complement strand
GGAAGATGCTGATGGAAACTTGGCAGTTTCAGCCCTTGATAGAGACATTGCGAGCGGTAGTGAAGTTCGTTAATCACTTAGATCTTTAATCTATAAAAAATGCCCCCTGCAATGAGTTGCAGGGGGTTATATTTTGCTAGTGGCTTGTCTTAATTAGTACTTACTTATAGTGTGTATCCCTTTGACGTACGGAATAACTAATTAGCCCAGTAGTTATATAGGCGAAAATACTAAATACGTATGTGAAGGGTATACATACCTTACTTATCGTAGGGTTTCCACGTAACAACTGTACACACTAAGTGAGTTAATTCTTACTCGTTACGAAGCTCGCCGATCCACTGCAACAGCAGTGAATCGTGGAACTGCTTTTAATTAGTACTTACTTATCGGTAACTACTTAGGTCGTAACTATGGTCGTAAAAAATTTGTCTATCTGAACAGATAAGGCTTGATGCTGCTTCAGATAATTGGTGTGAGTTGCCTGAAGTGAGCAAGTAGATATTACCAATGCCACAACCTGTTAGTTGATTAAATTCGTTTAGATTCATCGCACGAATTGTGATTGTATCTTCTGGATAGGCTTCAAAGGTAAAAGGTGCTATTTGTAGATTGTTGTTACTCTTTATTGTATGCATGACTACGCCATTGAGTGAAAATTCAAAAACGTTATCTACAACAATGCTACCTGCATAATTTGATGCATAGTTTAGTTGTGGTAGACCACTGATTGTGTAGGTTTGCAGGCGATTAGTTTCTGGAACACCAGTAATTTCTATACTACAAGCGGATAGCAAAAGACCTGCTAGAACTGTAAAAGACAGCAAACGAAAGACTCTCTTCAGATAAATCATCAACATCCTCCAATGTTTTTCGCTGCCCGTAACATCAGTTTATGATTTAGTCTCTGCGATAAGCTGATTAGAATCCTGAAAAAGAATAACGGTTTACTCATAAGTAGCTTTATAGTTCATTAATACCAATTTCGCTTAATTCGTTAATTACAGCGTTTCCACGTAATATTGACCTATGCTAAATGAGTTTGTTCCTACTCGTTACGAAGCTCGCCGATTAACTGACTTATACTAAACTGAAAGAAAAAAGTCATAATCAATCAGCAGAAAAAGTTGCCTTTAGAACCGAAGGGCACACAAATTACGAAACTTTGCTATGTTTGTGACTATGACATCCATGATTCACTTCGGTATTAGGTCAGTTAATTGTGGAAGAGCTTTTTATTAATGATATTTTTGGACTCGGTATAAGAAAGCACTTGCTAGAAACTACATTTGCATGACTATTTTAGGGTTTTGAAGGGAAATTTAGACATTGTTTTCGAAAGTAGTAATCTTATAAAGAACAAGGCTGTTGGGGGAAATAACCAACAGCCTGTTAATGAAGTGAGAAAAATCTATGCGCCTGTTTTCTCTTGTAGAACTGTTGACAGTATAGCAGTAGCTAATAACCTCATTCATTAAGCTTTATTATATCTTCTAGTAACGTTTCGAGACATGGCTATGTTGTGATGAATAAATCGCATATTAAAAATAGCCGCTGTGTAGTAAAGTACCTATGTGTGTTATGGTCTTTAAAAGAATTTGCGAGGTGTAAAAGGCGTTTTCTGTAATGCCTTGAGTGCTTCTGCTATAGGTTCGTCATAGCCTCTGGCTAAATCTTCGATACTTGCAGTTGCGAAGGTATCAGGCATGACACCTTCGTTAAAGCTATCGCCAGTACTACTTTCCATATTTGCCATAGCAATGAGTACGATACTGCCATCTGGTAAGTCGTAGCCACGGATGCTTTCAACATTGCCATTTGTGATTTCACCAATTAAAGTGGCATCTTTAAGGTCTTTTAAAACCATAGCAGCGATTTCACCCGCACTACTGTTGTTTTGTGTAACGATTACAGAAATTGGACCGTTAAATTCAACAGGGTTTTGTACTGTTGCTACGTTAATTGTGTCACCATCGGGGGTTTCTAGGTATTGTCTGCCACGGAGAAGGCTTTCACCTTCGCCAAGTGGTGTTTCGAGGATTTCATAACGACTAATCCATGCGAGTTCACTGCGGCTTATAGCTTGTGCCCAGTTTCCTTGAGCAAAGATGCCCATAACTAGACCAAGCTCGCTTAAGATGCCACCTGGATTATCTCGCAAATCGATAATGAGTGATTTAGCGCCTTGGTTTTTGAGGTTACCAACAAGGTTGTGTACGCGTTGACCTATACCTTGTTCATTAAAGGTGGGAATAAAGATATAGCCTATTTCTTTTTCAATCATGTAGGCTCGAGGCAGATTTCTAACCTCACTAAAACGGATAGGTCCTGGTTCTATAAGAATATCTAAAGGCTTGTTTTGGCGTAAGACTTTGACGTTGATTTCTTCATCTTGAGAGCTATCTTGTACCAAAGAAGTTGCTTTGCTACGGCTCACATCTGAAATATCTTCGCCGTTAATAGTTATGACAACGTCACCACGTCTTAGACCAGCGACTTCAGCAGGGGTTGTGGGTAAGACGCGACTGATAACAATGCCCTTTTTATCGAAATAATCGTATTCGATGCCAATGCCAATTCTAGATGGTGCGACTGGCGCTTCGAATGATGGACCAAGATTTGGTACATAGCCAACAAAGTTTGAATGTTCATCATCTAGTTCATTGACCATGCGAGTGAGGACACGTTCGAAACGGTTGCGGTCTTCTGCACGCAGAGCCCTGCTCCTGTAATCATCTGCCCAAGTATCCCAATCTAGGTAGTCTTCGTCCCAGTAATTTTCTTTGAATAAATCGACTAAAGCATCAAAAACTTCGGCGCGACCTTCCTCAGTGTCGATGAGGTCGTTACTGAGTTGGGCTCGAGCTGTGCCCAAAACACTAAAAACAGCCGTAATAAGAGCTAAGCAAAGCAAAGTTTTTATGAGAGATGTCGATTGGGTCAATCTTGCAAGTTTAATACCGTTCATTGCCATCCTTATTGTGAACTAAGAAGCATATAAGCAACTAGTCTTTACGCATTATGTATGCGTACCTAAAAGTGATTTAGGTCGCAAAATTACTCCAAAACCCTCAGAAATCCCCTCAAAATCTCTAGTTTGAGTTTACTTTTTAGGATGTTACCAAGTCGTCAAGCAAACTACCGTAGTTTCTAGTACGTAGTCTAGATGTGTAGTCTAGATATGTAGTCTAGTACGTAGTAATGAGTTGTCAAATTGCGAGTATTTTGGCATCAATTTTGAAGTTTGTACCCTCAACTGCCTCGATTTCATCGCTACATAAAAACGATACAGCGCCACCCCAATCAATCTTTTCTGGAACAGAATCGCCGTAAACAGTGTCAGACTGCATATTAAAACAGCGTAAGGTTTTATCACCTAAACTTTCGATGATTTCATTACCCTCACGTTTTAAAACCGCTTCCCCTAATACTTCGTTCTTGTCTTCCGAGAGCATGGTGTAGTGCAAGGCATCTTTACCGACTCTTGGTAACAGTAAAGGATATGCAGATGTTGGATGGTGTTGAGGTTCTACTTTGACCCAAGCCTTATTATTGTGCTTAAAAGCAAGTACCTTGTCGCCTTCAAACTGAATATGAAAGATATTTTGGTATGGTCCGTTGGGTGTGTTGAATTCTGTGTGGCTGTAGAGAAGGTTTTCTTCTTGCTTTAGATAGTAAAAACCATAATTCTTAAAGCCATAATTCTTAAAGCGATAATTCTTAAAGCGATAATTCTTGTAGACACTGACATCAGTTGGAAAGCAAAAGTTGTAAAAAAGCTTTACCATCTCCACCGTAAAGTTGATTTTTCTTAAAGCTAACTGCCCTTAAGCTAACTACCCCGATAGGTACTATAGGACCAAGGTGAAACTAAGAACGGTACATGAAAGTCTTCTTCTGGATTGGCGATACCAAAGCGAATGTTGACTTCTCCCAAGAAGTTTGGCTGTGGTAATTCAACACCCATATCTTGGTAATAATTGCCAACATAAAAGCGTATTTCGTAGATACCTGCAATTAATGCTTCGCCTTCTAAAAGCGGACCTTCAGTACGACCTTCTTCGTTTGTGGTCACCCTAGCTAGTTGATTCGCTCCGCCTTTTTCGATGCGAAACAAACGGATGTCCATACCATTGGCAGGATCGCCATGCATGGTGTCTAAAACATGTGTACTGAGTTGTCCCATATCTTAGTGTATAACGGGTTTATGTATAATTGCTCTTGTATTTTGAATTTGATTAATGTTA
>CALDTA010000345.1:0-7062 GCA_937924455.1 uncultured Deinococcales bacterium | reverse complement strand
TAAGTTGAATTAAATTCGAGTATATTTTACATCCAAATAGCCTAATTAACCAGAAACGTCGTCACAGACGCAAATCACCTTAAAGAGCTAGATAAATTTCAGTTGTAATACTTGTCCTAACCATTGTCTTAGATAGAAAGAGAAAAGTGCTTATCAATCTTCAAATACCACTTAAGCTTGATAAGCACTGAGTTGTAACCGAATTTAGATGACTACGAAGTTTAGATGATTATGTCAAACTGTTCTAATCGCGCTCGTTTTTTAACAACGTCAAATAGCTCTTCAGCGTCTGCCACAATCTTAAAACGTTCAAAAGACTTACAAAGCGTCTGGCAATCACGCCTTAATAACATCCACGCACTAGGATTGTCTTTAATCTCCACAGCCTGCGGAAAGTCTATAGCTACCACTTCCCCTTTCCACCACAGCAAATTAAAAGTTGAATAATCACTATGCACTCTCCCTAGCTTGACCATCTCAACCATAATGTCTACACTCTGCCTAAAGGCACTTGCTGCATCATCAGCATTTAGACGTTCGTCAGACAATCGTAAAGCAGGGCTAACCTCATCTCCAATGTATTCCATCAAGATTACTCGACCTTCTTGAGCAATTGGTTTTGGTACAGGTAAACCAGCCTTGTAAAAACGGTTAAGCGTGGCAAATTCTTCACCAATCCACAGTGCTTGATGAGCATCAACACCAGTTCTTGACCGTTGGTCAATTGCCTTTTTAATGCGTGCATCACCAATAAACCTACGTTCTCTGTAAATCCTGTCATTTTTAAAGCCTCGCACCATCATATCTGCATAAATCTTCGCAGCTAACAAACCCGACGGTCCTTCAACCAAAAAGACAGTAGCCTCCTTACCTGTTTTTAACTGATTGATGACTTCAGTAATCAAACCTCGTTCATAAAACTGTTGCAAACCGTAATCATCAAAATTCTCGTAAATACTATCTTCATCAATTTGCAGCTCATGCACTTGGCGCATGGCTTTTAGTTTTTTGCGTCTTTTCCCTTTCGATAATCTTTCTTTGGTATCTTCATCAATACTGATATTCGGATCATAGTTGGTAATTCGCTTCAAGCTTGTCCTCCAGAACAAGATACGTAACCTCTGCATTTCAAAAACAGCAGTTGTTACATAAGGTAAAAAAGATTAACGAACAATCTCTTAAGCCTTATCTAAAACTAAATTTTATATATGGGGGGGGTAACTCAGAAGCAAAACAAAAGCCACATCCTACCTTGAGTAGGATTTACAGCTATACGAACAAACTAAGAATTGTTACAGCTTAGTCACTCAATATGTATACCTATACTCTAGTAACAAAGATGGTTGTTTTTAGTAGCTTTGTTCTAGAGGGGCATTTTGCATAGCAAACTGAGTCATAGTTTTCTTTTCAATCATAGGACATGCCTCCTCACAAAAGTGGTATGAATTACAGTATGACGAATACAGACTGACTTGTCAAATAGAATTCTGAAATGGGCTACCTTGAAATTTTATACTAAAAAACACCCCTAAGCATTTTATGGAACTTAGCGGTGAATCTTAGAAGTGTTTAAGGTTTTCAATACTGCGGTTGCTAACTATTTGAAAGCAGCACGAGAAAAGACAACACTAAAAGGTTTACAGTAAACCATCACACCATCATACTTGGATAAGTCAACACCTTCAGGAATCGTGTAGTTCTGGTTGCCATTTGTGCTTTTAAGGTCACCTAGCTCTACGGATGCACCAATCTCACTTTTGTTTTTACCAGCAACATTTTCAACCAATAAAACAACTAGACCAGGTCCAGGAGTACCCTGAAAGTTTTCGAAACGAACAGTTCGTTCAGTACCATTTTGTAAAATTTTCAGGTCTCCAGAGCCTTGATGACTTGCATCTGCATCTTCAAACTGAGCTTCACGAATAACCATAGCTTCAGTATCAGCCATATCATCAACCATCATAGTTGAGGTTGTACTACATGCCGAAAGAAAAAATACAGAAATTAATAGTAGTGAGTAAATCAGACTCTTAGGGCTTATAGTTACGGTGTTTATAGTTACAGTGTTCATATCTATAATCTTCATATCTACAATGCTAGAGCATATGTATAAACAAATACATCACAAAAGTTTAACAACCAGAAAGTCGAATCACGCAACCCCTAGAATCACGCAACCTCTAGAATCACGCAACCCATGTCTGAGACCAATTGCCAATCTCATCCATAATTGGTTTTAAGGATTGTCCTTTAGTTGTGAGTTTGTATTCAACACGAACTGGCGTTTCTGGATAAACCTCACGGGTGATGATGCCTGCTACTTCTAATTCTTTAAGCCGTTCAGAAAGCATCCGATCACTTAGTTCAGGAATGCCACTACGGATATCATGAAAGCGAGTACCTGATGATTGCGTTGCTTCATTTTGCAACAACACAGTGATGATTAAACCTGTCCATCGTTTACCAATAAGCTCAACAGCGTAGTGGAATCGTGGGCACAAACCGATATTTGTACCATTTGTTTCATCAGTTTGATTTGAATCTGTGGGCTCGCTCATAGTTTCCAATCTTCACTATTTAGCATAATCAGAGTGCCCAATTTCATAAAATAATCTAAGCTACTAACTTTTTGTAAGTACATATACATTCTTTAGCAACTGATGTTTGGTAATTTATATTCCGCAAGTAAAGGTTGTGGTTCATTCCTTTTACCAGTTTATATAGTTTCTAGCTTTAGCAGTTCCACGATTCGCTGCTGTTGCAGTAAATCAGCGAGCTTCGTAACGAGTAAGAACTAACTCACTTAGTGTGTAAAGTTGTTACATGGAAATGCTACTTAGAAACACTACTTATATAGTTTGCTTCACAAAACCCTTTTGGTTATGTCAACTATTAGACAGTAGGAACAAGACTTTTACTTCATAGTTACTAAAGTTGTATTCGTTGCAAGTCTCTTGGGGCCAGTGTTTTAGAGCAAGTGTTTTAGAGCAAGTGTCTCAAGACAAAAATTAGAACTTGCAAATGAGAGGATTATAGATATGAAAAAAGTAGTTATGTTATTAGTTGCAGCACTTGCCTTTGGTACTTTTGGTCATGCTCAAACATTCAACAGTGATTCAGCACATACTTTTGCAGTATTCAGAATTTTACACGCAGGCGTTGGCTATACATATGGAACATTTGACGAGCTTTCAGGTGTACTTACCTATGACGGAGAAGACGTTAGCAATAGCAGCCTAAGCTTTGAAATCATTGTAGATAGTGTTGATACAAACAATGAGCGTCGTGATGGTCACTTAACAAGCCCTGACTTCTTTGATTCTGCACAGTTCCCAACAATTGACTTTAGTAGCACAAGTGTATCTGCTGGTGCTGATGAAGGTACATTTGTGGTTACTGGTGACCTAAGCATTCACGGCGTCACTAACGAAGTTACTGTAGATGTTATTCAAACAGGCGAAGGCACAAACAGAGATGGCAAAATGCTACTCGGCTACCACACAACTTTTGATATCAACCGTACTGACTACGGTATGAGCAACTTACTCCAAGCAGCAGGTGAGACCGTTACCATCATGCTAAGCTTTGAAGGTATCGAGCAATAAACATTACAAATAGTTAAATCAAAGCGAGGGTTTATTTTAAATACCCTCGCTTTTTCATTCTTAAATATTTTTCTTAAAACTATTTTTCTAAATACATTTTATTTTTATATGTAATTCTTATTTTCTCAATTCTTTATTCGACCTAATTTCTAAAGGAGTGTTTGTATCATGGATATAACAACTGTTGTGCTTAAAGGCGTTTTGCTACCTGCTGTTGTCAGTGGTGTTCTCTTTTTAGTATTACGACCTTTCTTCAACTCTTTAGCAGCGGCTATCGCACTTGCTGCAGGTTTCATTGCTGGATTTTTAGGTGTTCAATCCTACACCTATCCACCTGTTAGCTTTACCCAATGGCTTCCACACTTGGCGACAGGTGCTTTATTACTTGCATTACTAGAACTGCTTTGGGCAAACAGAGTTAACTTAAGCCCCTTAAAGTGGATAGTACGGCTGGGACTATTTTGCCTATTCCTTTGGCGACTTTTCCTCAATCGTTTAACGCACCCATCTGAGCGAGTCCGTTGGGCAACCGACGAAGCCTTTATAAATTTTCTAGTGCCTATTTTGGTTATCTTCGCTTTTTGGTTTATTCTTGACCTAATCCTAAAACGTGAAGAAGGTCTAGCACTAGAAAACAATATTTCTCGCAAACACGCCATCATTCCAACAACACTTGTTTTAATTACAACTTTTAGTGCTATCTCTATAGTATTGTCTGCTAGTGGCATAGTCGCACAACTTTTGGGCGTGTTCACTGCTGCTCTAGGCGCAGTCATGGTCTTAGCTTGGTTTAACCCTGTTTACAGACTAACTACGGCTAGTTCACCAGTTATTGCTATAGTCGTTGGTTCAATGGTTTGGCTTGGTGGCTACTTTTTTGCTTCGCTACCTTGGTACAGTGGTGTACTGCTACTCGTTGTTGCACCTGCAACATTGCTCATACCATTAGCAAAAGATATGAAACTTGTTCCACAAGCAATCACCAGATTAGTGATTGCACTTGTACCTTTAGGTGCTGCTACTGCATTAGCTTACTTTGCTTCACTATCTCGTTATTCATAAAGCTCATTTACAAGAACAGGTAAAGTCAATATATTTCAGGACATGATAATTCAACATCATGTCCTTTAAATTTTGTCAAAGGACAAGCTAGTATTATTACTACAATGAACTATCGTTTACCAAAAAGAGTGTATCAAAGAGCCTCAAAGCGTGGTGAGGTTGGTAAAAGCTGGATTGCCAATTTAGATAGCATAGTCACTGAACTGGCTGAACAATGGCAGCTAAACCTTCTAGACTTTTCAAACCGTGGAGAAGTACTTGAAGGTGGTTCAGAAAGTTTGGTTCTAAAAACTACGACTTCGGATGGTACTAAAGTAATCTTAAAAATTGGCTTGCCAAGTGACTGCGATTGTGCAAATGAAGCAAATGTTTATAGACTCGCAGATGGTTATGGCTATCCAAAACTCTTTAAACACAGTGATGAACATAATGCTATTTTGATTGAAGAACTTGGTAAACCTTTGGCAGAGTCTCAGCTAAGTTACAAAGAACAGATAAGCCTTGTTTGTACAACTTTGAAAGAAGCATGGATTTCTCTTGATAACTCAAATGGGTTAACGACTGGCGAGGAAAAAGCTATTTCACTGTCCAAATTTATCGAAAGTAGTTGGCAAGCGTTTCAAGCGTTTTGTTCTGACTCTACTTTGTCTTTAGCGATGAATTATGCAGAAGAACGAAAAGCTGCTTACAATCCAAACAAGTGTGTTTTGGTTCATGGAGATGCTCACCCATTTAATACCTTAAAGGCTGAAGCACATACCCAAAGCTACAAATTTGTAGACCCAGATGGTCTATTTGCAGAAGCTGAATTTGATTTGGCGATTCCTATGCGAGAAGGGAATGCTGAACTTTTAGCAAGAGATACTTTGAAGCTAGCACAAAAACGTTGTGAACTTTTAGCGTCATTTACTGATACTAACCCTGAAGCTATCTGGCAGTGGGGGTTTATGGAACGGGTATCTACAGGACTGTTGCTTATGCAATTAGGCTTTGATGATGAGGGGCAAGAAACATTAGAGGTAGCAAATCGGTTAAGTTCTGCGTTATAGCTAACTTCTTGCAGCTTAAAGCAGAAACTTTAAGACATTTCCCCATGCTAAATTAGCATAAAGATTAACAAGCACCCAAGCAACCATTAAACTAGCATTAATTACATATTCAGCTAGGTAACAAACTCATTCTCTACAATCAACCCATAGTAATCACCATCCGTTTTACGTGACTTGCTAGCTCAGGAAAACTTTTCTAGTAGAAACAAGCTAGATTTGTAGCAGCAGTCCCCCCAGTGGTGAGAGGGAGATTTACCGATGCGTAGAAGAGTACCGTACAAAGTAATTTACTTACTTTCTTGTTTTGTTTTTTTGAGTTTTGGTTTGATAAGCACGGGCTTTGCCCAAACGTCTGATGAGGTGCTTTATGGACAGATTCAGACTGCACAAATTCAAGAAAAAGAAGAACCTCGATTTGGAGCAAATGACCTACAGGCAAACGTGATTATCGTCGCTGGCGATAGCGTTTTTATCGACGCTGGTCGTGTCGCAGGTCTTGAAAGATCGGACTATTTGAGTGGGCAAATTACACGCCGTACACACAGTGGTGAAGAGGTTATTGGTAACTTTGCCATACTTGAAGTTGGTGGTGAAGTGAGTCAGGTTGTTGTCATACCAGTTTTTGGAAAGACAGTTCAACTTGGTGATCGCGCTGTTTTTGGTACGTATACAGCACAAGCGCAAGAACCCAACCTGCAAAACATGCATGTTAACAATGAGTTTAAAAACAGCTTAGGTAATTTATTTGCTGATACAGATCCAAATGCTGGACGTGCGATAGGTTTAGCAAATACTGGTTTAGCAAATGCTGCTACTCAAGAAGCTTCTCAAGAGAATGTAGCCATTTCAACTACCGAAGGTGGACTAATCTCAAGCCGAGCCTATAATCCAAACAGCTCAAGTGATGTTCAAGTTAGTAAAAGCAGCGTAATTCCTACAGGAAGCGCAGCTTCGCTCTTAGCAGGTGCTATCTCAAGTGCTGCAGCTCAAAACGCAGCAACAGGTGCGCCACTTTATTGCTCGGACCCACGTTTTGCAGATAGAGAAGCTTGCCAAGGACCTGTACCTTTGATGGGTCAATCAAGTGTTAGTTCTGTTACGCCTACTACCACTACTATGTCTACGGCTAATTCAAATTCTGTAACAGCAACACGTCCTGCTTCAGCGTTACCAGCAACAGCGTTACCCACAACAATGACAGTTAATGCTAATATTCCTGTGACTTCAAGCGTGCCTGTGCCAGCATACTGCTCGAGCCAAGCCTATAGTAGTCGCCCAGAGTGTACAGTATCTCCAGTTTCCACTAACCAAACACCACAAGCATCAGCTTCACAACCAGGCTATTG
>CALDTA010000344.1:0-7572 GCA_937924455.1 uncultured Deinococcales bacterium | reverse complement strand
ATAAAGGCTTGTTAGCAAGCTTTGTTTCTAAGCAGATATATCCGTACATTCCACAGTTGATAGATGTTGGTTTAAACTGGCAGTCTTTTGAAGACGTACTGGTTGACCTACAAGGACAATCTGGTGATAATTCTGTTACTTTGCAAGGTGTTTTGAGTAATGGCTCTAACTTGCAATTTCAAGCGCAAGTGGATTCTATTTTACAAGCTAACTTTGCTAACGCGTCAGTTTTGCAGTATGTGTCATTTGGGCACTTAGGTGACTTACAACTGACGGGCAATGTAGATGTTCAAACGCAAAGTTTTAGCATTGATGCTATAGCTCAATCTGATGCTGATTCAAATGTCAGGTTAGAAGGAGATAGGAGCCAAGTTTTTATTACAGGTGAGTTGAGTCCTAGCCTGATAAATCTTGCAAATACAGCCGTTGAAGATTATTTAAATGTTGATGCCTTGAGTGGAATTTCACTCAGTGGTCAATATGCGATTCAAAGTCAACAGTACAAGCTTGATGCTGTGTTTAATCATCCTCTTGCTAATTCGAATTTGAATATTGAGGGTGATGTGAGCCAATTATCATTCTCTGGTAATTTGGCAAAGCAACTTATAGCACTCAATGCTTTAGAGAGTAATTTACCCCAACAGTTTCAGATAGGTTTAGATGTTGCTTTGGGAATTGATTATTTACCCATTAGGGGGAGTTACAGTTTTGCAGATGGTGGTCGTTATCAGGTGATGACGGAGCTCGAGCCCTTGAACATATCGAACACATCGAGCAATGCGAGCAATGTAAGTGTATCCGTCATCGACGGTCGTCTAAATCTAACATCTGAAGGACTATCAGTAGACTATATTCCTGTTGAAAATGCAAACAATGCATTGCTTCTCAACTTTGAAAACTTTGAGCTTGCTAAGTATACAGAGTTATATCAAAATATTCTCGAAAACTATGGTCTGAATCCTCAGCTATTCAATCAGTTGAGTGCCGATGGCTCACTTCGCTATGACACACTAGGGTGGCAAGGTGAACTTTTTGTAACAACAGGACGTGAAGATGTTTCTGACCTTCGTCTTATCGGTCAAGGAGAAAGTCTTTATTTGCAAACTGCACTAAGACAAGCGGGACAACAGCTCAATGTATATGGGTCTGTTTATCCAAGTCTAGCGTTACAAGTGCAAGGTGACTATATCGATGGTAATGGAAGTGTACGAGGTAGCATTGACGGACAGATTAGTAATTGGCAGCAACCTGAACTAAATGGCAGTATTTCATCTAATAGCTGGCAACAAGGAGAACTTGTTGTAGCAGCACAAACAGCCCAGTTCCAAGTCTCAATTTTAGATTTGCAAGATACTTGGCAAGATACTTGGCAAAATAGATTGTCGCTTAGACTATTTTCTTTAGAAGAACAATCGCAAAGCAATGTCATAAGCTATCAAAATAATACTGTTGAAGGCAGTTGGTTGTTACCTGTAAGTTATGGAAATGATGCCTATAGTCTTCTTGTAAAGTTAAATCCTGTGGTTATTAGTAGCTCAGATATATTAGCAGCTATCAGTTTACAAGCGCTTAATATAGAAGTTGATGTTCTTGGAGAGCTTTTTAGTGCAACATTGCGAGATATTAATCTTGTAGACAGAACGATCACTGCCAGTGCTTTGTTGAATCCACAGTTATCTCAATTAGATAGCTTTCCTATAAAGAGTCTAGTAAGTGGTATTGGTCAATTAGCTACAAGTCTAAAGTTTGATTTAGATACAAACAGGTTAGATATACAAAGCGCTGTGCCAATAGCCAACCAGAGTGCCTACTTGAACCTTGTGAGTGTGTCTGGTCAGACTAGTACTTCGTTGAGCTTGCCTAATTTTGATGTGATGCAGCTTCCTGAACTGTCAGCCCTAAACCTACCCGAAGAGCTCATACGTTATTTTGCAATCAATCAACCTCTAAAGGTCGATGCTACTTTGGATGCAGCAGGTGTTCGTTTTCAAGCTTCAAATGATGGCTTGTCACTCAATGGTCAAGTCTCTGAGGGCATTGTTGATATTTTTGTAGAGACATCTGACAGTGAGCTAAGATTAAACGGTAACGACTTTTCATCGCTACAACTTTCTTCTAGGTTTAATGATGTTACTACAGTGCTAAGTGAACTTGGTTTTTCTCAGTTACCTGATGTAGAAAGTTCAAATTTTCTTTCACAGCTTGTTTCACAACCATTGTTAGTGAATGGGCAGGTAGGTCTTGAGAATGGTATTGCCTTTGATGGTGTGTTGCAGTCTGGCAGTACGGCAGTGCAAACGCAGTATAAGAGGGATAGCTCTAATGCTACAGAACAGCTCATATTAAATAACCAGCTTGGAGCTGCATACATAACTAGAAATCTAGTCAACCCAGATATCTTTCAAGTGGACATTGACTATGCAGGACTCAGTATTGAGGGCAGTGTTGAGAATCAGCCAGATAATCTAAGCTGGCAATTACAAAGCTCAGACCTTTCTGCAAGCGAATTGGCTATTGTTAAGAACTTGCCTGTAGCCCTAGCTGTGAATGTTGTTGGGCAATTGAACAAAACAGATTGGTTACCGCAAGGTAATATATATGTAAATAGCTTAGAAGAAGATACAACCTTAAACATAACAGGGAGTTATAGAGGGGCAAGTGTGAGCTGGAATGCGCAAGCAGCTTCTTCTGAACCACTAGTACCTGACAGTACATTTACAGCTCCCTATACATTTGAAGGGCAGGGGAGCTGTGTAGCTCTAAGCTGTTCAGTGAGTGAATCAATGCTTCATGTGGGAGCTTTAAGTGCAAATTTAAGTGGGGCATTATCGCCACGGTTAGATGTAAATGGCACAGTAGTGCATCCAGCTTTGCAAAGTTTTGCGTCTGATGAAATGATGATGGTTCGTGTGTTACAAGATGTGCTTAACGATACCTATGTTTTAGCTTTGGACTATCAGGATGTGAGTATCGAGGCTCGAGCCACCCCCGAATTCTCGCTTGAATCTGTTTTCGTCAAAGGATCACTAAACTATCAGGATCAATACCAGCTTGCTACAGAAACATTGACGTGGACTGCTGAAAATGGATATGAAGGTAGTGCAACGTTAAACATGAGTCGTGCCTTCGCTGATTTTCAAGCCAATACAAATCTTTTATTAACAGCCGTTGATGATGGATTAAACATCACTGGTCCGATTTATCTGAATCAAGAGCTTATTGCATCAAGCAATTTGAGATTGTTAAATAGCTTATCTGACTTAGTAGGAAGCATCAACACTATAGAAGAAGTGAATGATTTTAAGCTTGCTGGATATATTGATGTTGATGCTCCTTTAAGGTTGTTAAATTCAAATTTAAATGATTCTTTAGGTAATTTAAAAACTCGCTTGAATGTTGTTGAGACGCTAAACCAGCAAGCTGCTCAACAAACTGTCTTTGGTATAAAGTTGCCTTATTATTTGCTGGGTAGTCTAAACAGCCTAGCAGGGTTTTCAACAACGGGATCGTTATTATTAGATTTGCAAACAGGTGCAAAGCTTGATGTACAAACTGAACAAGATAATGCTTTAAAGAGTATAGCTTTACAAGCTACTGCTAATGATAAAGCTTGGACACTTGAATCAAAGCTGTCCAGTTTTGAGCTAAGTTCAGAGGTCTTTGAATGGTTGCCTTTGGCAGAAACAACTATTGATACTGCACGCACTTTGGTGAGTGAGTTAAAACAGAATCCAAGTATTGATGCAGATATTAGTTTGCAACAACTTTGGCAGCAACCGCTTCAAGTGCAGGAAAATCAGGTTGTTATAAGGTCGGGCTCGAGCCGCTTTGCTGGTCAGCTTGAATTGAGTGATAGCCTTTCTTTAGCTGGACAACTTGAGTTAGATGGAGGAGATTTAAAAAGAGCCATTCCACTTAAGACATCTGGTAATGTTCGAGTTAGTAATGGGCAAGTGAAGATTACGGATACACTATTATTGGAAAGTGATTTTCTTGAAACACTTAATGTAAGCGGTAGCGTCTGGCCAACGTCACTTTATGTACAATCTGCTAGCCTAGCTTCAGATCAATCTGATTATTTGTATATTAGTGGTCAATCTATAGATGACATTACTATCTCAGGTAGTCTAGAAGCTAAATTCAAGACTACTAACTTCAAGACCACTAACCTATCTGATGCATCAGCTTCTTTGGCTTCGCTTGACAATGGGCAGCTTGTTGCTGCTTTAAGGTGGCAAGATCTACTACTACAAACCACTTTGGGAACAAACCTAAATGCGATAAGCCAATTTTCGCTTGATGATATTGAGCTTGCACTTTCAGGTTACTTGCGACCAAATAATCGTAATCCTGTTTCTGGATTGCTTAGGTGGAGAGACAAAGCGTTATTGGTTGAGAGACTTAGTGTCGATGATGCCTATGGGCGAGTCAGCCTGAATGGTGATGTGAGCATTCCTGATAGTAAGAATCTTTCTCTGCCTGATAGCTTAAGTCATGTATCAGGGCAGCTATCAGGTGTCTTAGAGCCGAATTGGTCTCTTGTTTCCGAGCAAGTCAGTTTATCTCAAGATTTCTATAGTGCGAATACGACCTTAGCCATAACAGCTTTTATGGAAGAAGGGCAACTTACCTTGTCAAGCGATTCGACACTTGGAAGAGTTTCCCTTTATTCTGATGTAAGTCTAAATAATTTCAGTCTTGATATTGCGTTAGAAGATAATGCTTTTGATATCAATGGGCAGGCAAGTTATCAAAATCAGCAGTTGGCTGGCAAGTTCAACTACCAAGGTTTTCGTTTGGATTATGCTGGAGAAAGTATTGATGTTTCAGGTAAGGCAAATCTTTTGCCAACAGGCTTGAGTGCGGTAGGCAAACTGGAGCTTTTAGATCAAAATGTTGATTACCGAGCGGATGTTGGTTGGTTAGCTGTTGCTAAGCGTTTGGGGGTCAATCCTAGTATTAGTGAGACTTTAAAGCTACGTTTACCTCAGGCGACGCTTCAAGAAGAAGTAACTATTGATGTGGTTGATTTCTCGGCTCGAGCCATTGTTCCTGCCTCATTTCAACAGGTTTTACCTTATTTTTCACCAGCGATTGATGGCAGTATTTCAATTCGAGATAATGTACTTGTCGGTGATTTTAATAGTGAACTTTTAACTGCTGAGAGAAGTCTACCTGTTGATATTCGTTTGACAGGGGTATTGCAAGATTCTCAGTTAGGCGAGGCTCAGTTAGGTGAGGCTCTACTAGATAAGGCTAAGGTTTCTTTGACTGTTGATGAGTCTCCAGCTCGAGCCACTGTTGATTTTCAATTGCAAGAAGGTGCTGTGGATGGTCGTGTAAGTCTAGACTATTTTCCTCTACAAACTTTACTGGGTATTGTTCCACAAGATGGGCAAGGTTTTGAAACTCTTGAGAGGTTTGAGGAAACAACAAATGCTGCAAACGCACTAGATTTAAGAGTAACAGGTGTTGGTAGTATCTATGTGCCATTTAGTCAACCAAGACTAAGTCAGGTATTGTTAGTAGCAGAACAAGTTATTTTTGAGCACAATAGTTTTGTACGAGAATCTGATGTCATTAGCTCTGAAGCTTTAAGAACACAAGGACAGCTAACACTTCGTTATCAGAATGAGACGCTAGATATTCAGGAAGCAGAATTTCAGAGTTATAGCTTAGATGATCAAAGTCTTGCAGGTAGTTGGTCTGCGTCTGGGCAAATTTCAGAAGATAGATTAAGTGTCAATCTGAATGCAGAAGCAGTTGATGTAAGCCCATTTATATTGTTTTTCCCAGATTTAGTTGATTTAAACATTCTTACAAAAGGCAACTTTGCAATAAGTGCTCAAGGTAGTCTGCGTGAACCTGTTGTTTTCTTTAGCAGTAATCAACTTGAGGCGAATATTGGAGGAGGCTATCTCAAATCAGAAGATATATCATTTTTGCTAGAAAATGGTAGTGTTCAAGGGCGAGCTAGATTGGATGTAGAAAAACCTTGGCAAAGTCCTATTGAAGCAACCTTTCAAGGTCCCCTTCAGCTATGGCCCTTTGATGTGAGTAATGTTGTCATTGATTTTGACTCACCTGCTTTTGCTACCAACTTTTTTGGAGATTTTAAGACGATTAGTGGGCGGATTTCTCAACAAAATGATATGTGGTGGCTCAGTGCTACAGCAGATTTAGATAATCTACTTCAGATTTCTGGTACGCTTAATCCACTTGCCTTACAGTTTAGTGGTAAGCAATTAAACTTATATTCTGAAAGATTTTTCATAGCTTCTAGTTCAAGCAATATCGATTTAAATCTAAGTTATGAAGCACCTAATTTGATTTTGCGTGGTGCTATTATTGCTGATCAGGCTGAACTGATTACAAGAGATAGTGTCCCTGCCAGACGACGTGATAACCCTCAGTTTTTTGAACGTGTATTGTTTGAAGATGTCTTGTTAAAAGCACCTAGAAATATAGTCTTCAGTGAGTCTTTCCTCACTGCTGAATTAGCGATTGAGCTTTACTTAGCTGGTAGCCTTGCGACACCAACATTAGATGGAGAAGCAAGGTTGCTGAGTGGCGAGCTACGCTATAGTGGGCAACGCTTTACCCTGTCAGAAGGTACTGCCGCTTTTGATAAGTTGCAGGGGATTTATCCAACAGTGTCAGCTCGAGCCTATGCCAATCTTGACAAGACAAGTTTGTCTAATAATCCTGAAAGTTATGTTATTCAACCAGCGACTGACCAGTTTCAAGTTTTCCTCAATGTAAATGGTGGCTATAACTTTGTCGCGAGTGAAGACAGGTTTCGCTTTGGTTTAAAAGCTGTTTTAAACAGTAATGCCATTGTGAATCCAAGTAATCCTCGTTCTCTAACTGAAGAAGATATTGTAAGTTTGTTGGCACTTAGGCGGATTACGGAAGATCGTTCTTCAGGCTCTGAAAATGTTATTGGGGAGCTTGTGAGTGTGAATGTTCTAGATACTGCGACAGATTTGATTGAAGGTGTTATAGGACAAGCTTTAGGCGATGCTGTTGATATTCGTACAACAGGACTAAGTAACTTAATTACCGATGCTGCAAACCCAGATAGTGTGGCTTCAAATCCTTTTGGTTTTGGCGTACGTTTTTCTGGGTATCTTGACGATAGTATTTTTGCTAGTTATGAGCTTGGTCGCTTTACTAATCCAGAATACAGCTTAAGTAATCAATTTGTGCTTCGCTATGACGATATTTTTGGATTAAACCGTTTAGGATTTAATCTTTCTACAGGTCTTAACTTTAGGCCTGGGAGTACTGACCTTCTTGTTGATATCAATTTAGGTTTGGATTATGGCATCAGTGATGCTGTGAGTTTATCACTTACAGGAGAATTATCTAATCAAACGCAAGAAGTAGGCTTTGGTATTAAGTATAGTTGGTAAGTTGTTTTTGTTATTATTAGCGTTTCCACGTAACAACTGTACACACTAATACCGAAGTGAATCATAAATGTCATAATCACAAACATATCGAAGCGTTGTAACTTGTGTGCCCTTCGGTTCTGATGACAACTTTTTCTGCTAATGGATTATGACTTTC
>CALDTA010000343.1:0-3754 GCA_937924455.1 uncultured Deinococcales bacterium | reverse complement strand
CCCACCAACCGCAGTCTTTGCTGTGACAGATGAGATGGCAATTGGCGCACTAAAAACAATTCGCAATATGAATCTGCGAGTGCCTGAAGATATTTCAATCATTGGCTTTGATGATAATGATATTTCAGAGCAAATAGGTCTTACTACCATCAAGCAACCCGTCACAAGTTATGGTGAGTTAGCTGCAGAACGCATTATTGAATTATTAGTTGAAGATAACCCGCCAGAACCCGAGCATGTTGAACTTGACTATAAACTTGTTATTCGCTCCTCTACAGGTCCAGTGTCAAAGCAATAAAGCTAGATGCTTAGCTACGCTTGATAGAATAACTTTCTGACTCAAGATTTAAGCTCAAAGCACAAGTGTGGGCATCTTTCTCCCAAATCATTTCGAGCTCTGAACTAGACACAGCTTCAATTCGAAACTCACCATTAAAGGCTTCATGCGTATTTCTAAGTCTGATTAAATCAAGCAAGTCTTGAACCACAGGCTTTGCTAGCGCTCGCTCTATTTCTTCAAGACTATAGTTATGGCGGTTCACAGCCCTTGCCTCGTCTTGTTCTTTTAGCGCCTCGTAATCATTTTCTCCTGCTAACAAACCCACATAGTAGACTTGTGGTATCCCTGGTGTAAATAACTGGATAGCCCTCGCCATCAAGTACAGGTTGTCATCTCGACCTAAAGCATCGTAGTAGGTAATGTTTATTTGGTGTGCATCAAAGTCTATATGCTCATTACCCTGATTTTCACTTTTATGGGCAAGAATCCGATTCAGGTTAGCACCTCGTTCCATGCAAACATCAACGATATGCTTTGACTCATCAATCGTGAGGACATCCTCTAAATCAGGCTGCACAGGAATACCATCATGACAATCAAGCATAGTAAACTGGTTTTTAGGACAGTTTTTTAAATAGCTTTGAAGCTTTGTCGTGCTTTTTGTATATAAGGTATGTAAAATCAGACCTGGTAAAACAAAATCATAGGTCCAGTAGCCTTGTGCTGTTAACTTTTGATTGATGCTGTAGTGTGCGTGTATTTCAGGCAAGAGTTCTAAACCTAAGGTATCTGCCTCAGCTTTAACCCAGCTCAAAAACTCATAGATTTCTGGCTCAACAAAAAAGCAGCTTGTACCAGCTTTTTTAGTCACATAGCCAATGGCATCAAGACGAATCATCTTGACATTTTTTGCTTTAAAGTGTTCAAAAATAGAAACTATAAAGTCTTTGGTCGCTTGAGAATTAATATCAAGATCGATTTGCTCTGACCAATCAACGCTTGGACCAAAAGACGTCCAAATGCGCTCAACCTCTCCTGTTTCTTCAATCACAATATCTGAAAAAGGGTGTTCAGGCTTACGAAGGAATATCTTGGCAACATCTTCAGCTTTTGGCTGACCATCTGGCCAGATTTTATCTAGAGTTATGAATAAATCAGCAAAGACTGACTTGCGACCTTTTTTGACAAAGTCCTGAAACTCTGAGGACTGTCTTGAAATATGATTGACCATCTGATCCAGCACCACATCAAAATCATTGCCGATAGCCTCAATATCTTGCCAATCTCCAAAACTTTCTTCAATTTCAAAATAGTTCACTGGTGCAAAACCACGATCTCCTGAAGATGGAAAGGGAGGCAAGATATGCACGCCACCTTGAAAAATATCGCTAAAGTGCCTGTTTAAAATCTGTCGCAATTGTTTTAAGTCACCACCAAGCGAATCGGCATAGGTTATAAGTTGTGTTTTATTTTTTGGCATAGATTATCAGATTATCTTTCAGTTAAACCATTAAGTTAAAGCATGAAGTTAAAGCACGAATTAACTCACTAATGTCAGTACAAATCGCAAGTTATTAGCTCTAATATAGCAAAGAACTTACAGAACTAGGAAAATTTATGAAAACCTTGCATGAAGATACGATATTTTATGAAATATTTTCATTAAATAGGTTAATTTCCTTTCAAAAAGTAGGAATCTCATCTAGATTACATTTATTTTCCATTAATTATCGCTAAAATAGCAATAGTTAAACTAACGCTGCCAGATTTAAAAGTCTAAACTTGCAAAGCAAGGAAAAATATCTTGCAAATCTTGCATGGCTAGTGTTATATTAACAGTTAAGACAATTAGCATAGATATCATCTTGATTTTTTAGATTTAAGGGAGTAGGAAAAATACTTCTTTAGCCACTTTCGTGACGCTCTAAAAATACAGTTTAGATAGTAAACCTGTTTTGAAAGAAATCTGTGTTGAGAGAAATCTGTGTTGATTGTTCAAATTTGGAAGGAAGTACTTATATGCAAAAAGTATTACGCTTAATGCTTGCACTCATCGTTAGTTGCATGCTAGTTCCAGCTTTCGCTCAAGACGGCTCGAGCTGTGATGTTGGTGGCGACGCACGTTTCCACTGGGAAAACATGGACCCATTCTTAGACATGGATTTCACAGGCGAAGAAGTTACTGTTTTCGGTCCATGGCTAGGTGTTGACCAAGACCTAGTGAATAGTGTTCTCGACTGCTTCGAAATCGCAACAGGCGCAGACGTTGTTTACTCTGGTTCTGATGACTTCGAAACACAAATCCGTATCGACATCAGTGCTGGTAGCCCGCCAAACTTAGCAGTATTCCCACAACCTGGTTTAGCAGCAGATGTTGCTTCACAAGGTGGTCTTGTTGCACTTGGTGACGAAACCAGACAGTGGACACTAGATAACTATGCAGCAGGTCAATCTTGGGTTGATCTTGGTACTTACGCAGATGCAGACGGTAACGAAGACTTCTACGGCTTCTTCTATAAAGTAGACGTTAAGAGCCTTGTCTGGTACTCACCAGATAACTTCGAAGATGCTGGCTATGAAGTTCCAGAAAGTATGGAAGACCTAATTGCACTTAGCGACCAAATCGTTGCTGATGGTGGCACACCTTGGTGTATCGGTCTAGGTTCAGGTGGCGCAACTGGCTGGCCTGCAACTGACTGGGTTGAAGACATCATGCTTCGTACACAAACACCAGATGTATATGATGGTTGGGTAAGCAATGAGATTCCTTTCAATGATGAGCGTATCGTTGCAGCAATCGAAACATTTGGTAGCTTTGCTAAGAACGATGACTACGTAGTTGGCGGCGCTGCTGCTGTTGCAACAACAGACTTCCGTGACAGCCCAGTAGGTCTATTCAACGTTCCTGCTGACTGCTACATGCACCGTCAAGCAAGCTTTATTCCAAGCTTCTTCCCAGAAGGTACAGAACTTGGCGTAGATGCTGACTTCTTCTACTTCCCAGCATTTGCTGAGGGTGACCTTGGTAAGCCAGTTCTTGGTGCGGGTACACTTTTTGGTATGGCTAAAGAGAGCGAAGCAACACACGCACTTCTTGACTTCCTAAAAACACCTCTTGCACACGAAATCTGGATGGCACAAAGTGGCTTCCTAACCCCACACAAAGGTGTAAATGTTGATGCATATGCAAACGACACACTTAAGGGTCAAGGTGAAATCCTTCTAAATGCAACAACCTTCCGTTTTGATGCTTCTGACCTTATGCCAGGTGCAATCGGTGCAGGTTCATTCTGGACAGGTATGGTTGACTATACTAGCGGTGCATCAGCACAAGAAGTTGCTGACGCAATCCAAGCTAGCTGGGATGAAATCAAGTAAGGTTTAGACCTTATAGATTTTCTAGCCTTTATGTCAGGGTGGCGTTTTCGTCACCCTGATTTTTATATCAGAAGTTCTGTAATCAAAATAGCCATG
>CALDTA010000342.1:0-4076 GCA_937924455.1 uncultured Deinococcales bacterium | reverse complement strand
ACAACTCTAGGAATACTACGCTTACCTGTCTCCATAACAGGAAATAGAAGCTCTATGATTTCTCGATTTTCTTTACCAATATTTAAGCCAAACTGAATAGTATTTGATTCGTTTTCAAAGGTGGCTTCGGTAATATCGCTTAGCCATTTACCTTCAGGTAAAGTAAGTTCCATTGTGTAGACACCAGTGTAGTCAGTCTCCATAAATCGTTTATCTAGATTTAGTGTTGGAATAGATAGATTGACAATTGCATTAGGAATGTAAGCCCCTTCAGGATCAACGAGCTCAAGCGTGAGCGTAAAAGTTTGCTCAGGTATAGGTGTTTGCGGCTGCATGTAAACCAAGCCACTCAACTGATTTTCATGCGCTAGTGTAGTTGGTAAAAGTAAAAATAGCGATAGCAATATATATAAAGAAAAGTGTTTCATAATCAATTTAGTTGCTGAGGTGTTTGAAATCCGTAGCTAGCTGCTCGATTTTGTCTTGAGCATACAGTCGCTGTAGTAGTCCTTCTTTATCTATAACAAAGATACTATCGGTGTGCAGCATCAGCCCACTTGGCTGTTTAGCAAAGCCTACAAAGAACTGTTTTGTTGCATTGATGATTTGCGAATCTGTTCCACTAAATCCTAAGAAGGAAGGATGAAAGTTCTCGACATAAGTTTGCATGACTTCTGGTGTGTCTCGCTCAGCATCTACAGTAATCATCATGATTTGAACATCTTCGGGCTCACCCCATTCTTGATAGATTTCTGCTAAATCAAGGAGGGTGATTGGGCAAATATCTGGGCAATTTGTATAGCCAAAAAAAGCAATGATGGTTTTGCCCCTAAAGGCTTGCAGTGCTGTTTCACCTTTATTGATGTGTGTCAGGACAATATCTTGAACATTAACAGGGTTGTCTAGTTGAATGACACCAGCACCTACAACTGCTGTGCTTTGTCTTGTTTGAAGGTTGCGAAAGAGCATAAAACTTGAAATAGTTGCCATAAGCAGTAGAAGTGTTAAACCACTGCTTATGACAATAAGATTTCGCTTAGCATCTGATGTTTTGAGAGCCATAAGTTATTAGTGTTTTACCTGATAGGGTTTTCTGGACCACGACCACGGTGTCTATCAATAAAAGCTGCTGCGATAGCTGGATCAAACTTATCTAGTTTGAGTGTGTGTCGCCAAGCAGTTAGGATGACACCTTCACCTGCATTTTTAAATGGTGTGGCAATGAAGCCAGCCCACTCATTGCGAAATTCTCTCGTCCAGTCAATCAGCATGTCCTTTTCACCCTCAGGGATGTCATTCCCGTAGTAGGCGACAACGTGACCGTGTTCAAGTGAGTGAACAAGTTGTTTGGGTTCTTGCTCTTCTGAATAGTAGCCAGGATTTATCCAAGAACCATAGTGTGGTCCTGTGGTTGGTGGTGTGCTGTTATAGTTGATTTCAGAACCAAATGGCACATGTGATCGTCCAAGGTCACGGTGACGTACTTGCATACTCCTGACATCACCTGCACCTTGGCGGACAAGTTGAGCAAACTCACCCGTTGCAGTTCTCAAAACAAACTGTCTTTGAATTTGTGGATAGGCAAGTAGTGCGACTAGAACAAGTCCACCTATGACCCAAGGCGTATAATTTGTTGTTTTCTTGGCTCTACGTCCTTTTCTTGTTTTCTTACTTTTGCTTGCTGATGTCTTAGCTTTTGTAGGGCTTGTGCTTTGTGATGCTGTGTTTGATGTAGTGTTTGATGTAGCGTTTGATATAGCGTCTGAAGCTGGTTTGGAAACTGTACTTTGTAAGACTGCGTCTGTATTTATAGTGTGTCCTGTACTCAGTACTGCACCTGAGTTATTTGTATTTACTTGTTTAGGTTTTGCTTTGCTACGTTTTTTTCTTGATGCTTTAGCCATTTCTTACCTCCATGATTTACTGGAGTTTACTGGTAAAATTTAAAGTAGAAATAAAGCAACGGTAGGTTTGAGTAAAGTTTGCTTGTCAAAATATAAAACGACCTGTGATTGAATTTCACAAGTCGTTTATTGATAACTACAAAACCTTTCGTTTATATGAAAGTTTAATCCGTTCCTGCTGCTAAAGTTACATAGCGTGAAGTTTTTTCTTTGAATTGTGTAGTTTTTGAAAGGGTAACTAAAGCTCGTTTTTCGGTATTTACAGCATCTAAAGTATTGATGGGTAAGGTGATTGTAAAACAACTTCCATGACCTAATTTGCTATCAACAGAGATGTTGCCATCGTGTGCTTCAGTAAAGTGTTTTGCAATGGTTAGACCTATACCGCTACCAACTTGCTTTCTAGCTTTGTCCACTTGGTAAAAACGACTGAAGAGGTGTTTTAGAGCGATTTGTGGAATACCTTCACCAGTATCAGTAACCGATAGTTCTACTGAGTCACCTTTTTGTTTTGCGGCAAGGGTAATCGTATCATCTGCTTTACAGTGTTTAATAGCGTTGTGAACTAGGTTTCCAATAACTTGTTCTAGACGTTGTGCGTCACCTGTGAAGCTTAAGTTATCTTGACAGTGAACCTCTAAATTGACTTGTTTTTCTTGGGCATTGAATAGCGCATCGCTTTTACAAGATTCTAGGAGTTTTTTAGCGCTCAGATCTGTTTTGTTGAGTTCATAGACGCCTGCTTCCACTTTTGAAACTAAAGAGAGGTCACGGACTAAGCGCTCGAGCCGCCCAATTTGCCGCTGACAAGCCGACATAGTTTGTTTATTCGCTTCAAAAAAACCATCTTCGATACCTTCAACAAAACCTTTTAAACTACTGAGTGGTGTACTGAGTTCGTGCGATAAATTACTAATAAGGGTTACCCGCTGCGCCTCGACCTCTGCGAGTTGCGTAGCCATGTTGTTATAGGTTCTTGCCAGTATGCCCAGTTCACCTGGCATGTTTTCATCCAGCTTTTGCTGATAGTTGCCTTTCGCAATTTTGTTGCTTGCGGATTGCATTTTCTTTAGTGGCGTGACTAGTCTGTCCGATACTAGAAAACTAATTACACCTGCAATTGCCAGTGCAGCAGCCAAAGCCCATAAAAGGCTGCGCTGTGCTGATTCAGCACAGAAGGTCAGAATGTCTACACCACCTGCAACTGTGGTTGGTTTTAAAATAAAAGGATTGACAATACAAGCAGTGATGTAAATAGCTAAGGCTGTAATAATCACGACTGAAAAATGAGATAAGAAAAGACGACCCTTTATTCCAACTGGTATGCCAACTTGCATTCCAAAAGGTAATACTTTTGAAGCTTTTGTTAGATAGTCGTTACTCATACATCCTCCTGAAATTTATAACCAACTCGCCATACCGTTTTAATCATGGCAGCGCAATTTTCGTCTACTTCTGCAAGTTTTTTTCTTAAATTGTAAACATGTACATCAACCACACGATCTATGCCAATGTAGTCATTACCCCAGACATGATCTAGCAAGACATCTCTTTTAAAAACACGTCCAGGTTCTTTAGCTAAGGTAAAGAGCAAATCAAACTCTAGAGAAGTCATTTCGATTTCTTTACCAGCATGGAGCACTCTGCGAAATTCAGGCTGTATATCAAGTGGACCACGCATAAAGCTCTCAGTTGAGTCAAGTGGTTGGCTACGGCGTAGCACAGCTTTGACACGTGCAAGTAGTTCGCGTGGACTAAAAGGCTTGCTTAGATAATCGTCTGCACCCATTTCTAAGCCTAAGATTCTATTTTCTTCTTCGTGTTTGGCAGTCACCATAATCACAGGCAGGTCACTATAATCTCTGATGTGCTTTAGTAAATCTATGCCATCAAGCTTTGGGAGCATCCAATCAAGGATAACTAGGCGTGGTTTGTGTGTGTTTAGGTGCTCGAGCGCTTCTTGACCATCACTAGCAATTGCTACTTGGTAGTTTGCTGTTTCCAAATATCTTTGGGTAATCATGGCAATATCTGCATCATCTTCGACAATGAGGATGTGATCTGTGATGACAGATGCTGAGCTATCTTGGTTTTGATTTGCCTGTTCAGGTATAACAGAATTATCGTTATTTTCTGAAGAAACCTGTGTCTGTGAGACTTGTGTCTGTGAAA
>CALDTA010000341.1:0-3806 GCA_937924455.1 uncultured Deinococcales bacterium | reverse complement strand
TGCAACCACAACATCAGCCTTTGCCAAAATTTGACTGTCAAGTTCTTGCTTCTCAGGTGTATCCGAACCTATCGCTGTAATGTGTGTACCAGCTTGTAAATCTTTTGCATGGAGCAACGCATTTTTAGCAGGTGTCGTTGTAACAATCAGTTGGCACTGCTTCATTATCTCAGATGTATCTTGCGCTATTGATACATCAAAGCCTTGAGCAGACATTTCTGTTTGATAGCGCTCAGCAGCCTCAGCACTTCGACCCCAGACCATCACTTTAGTACAATCAACAATGTTTTTTAAATACTGTAATTGCAGTTTTGCTTGAACCCCTGTACCAACGATACCAATACAGTTCACAATTTTAGGGACCAGATATTTAGCAGCTATCGCTCCTGCAACGGCTGTACGAACATCCGTAAGATAGGCCTCGTCTTGCAGCACTGCCAAGGGTTCACCTGTTTTTTGATTAAAAACAAGCATGAGACCATTGCCTGCTGGCAAAGCTAAAGATGCATTTTGATAGAAGCCTGAAGCTATTTTAATGACGTAAATATCGTCTTGTTTAATATAGCCATACTTGATATGAACTTCACCCTCTACCTCATCAATAAGCAACTCACCAACTGGTGGCACTACTGCCTGATTTTGAGAGTATTTCACAAAGCCTTCTTCAATCAGCGGCACTACATCAAGTGTTGCAAGCTTTGCTTTAATTTCGTCTAGCTTAATTACTTGCATGGTATTAGGCTACTTTAAGGTCTTGAATAACTTCGTCAATACGAGCAAGTGCAGCCTTTAGTTTTGGTGTTTCTAGACCATAACCAACACGCAAAAAGTTTTCTAAACCAAAATGCGCACCAGGTACAACCAAGACGCTTTTCTCTTTATGCAACAAATCAGTTAGCTCACTTGAAGGCATGTCAAAGTGGTACTTTACAAAAGCCATTGCACCCGCCTCTGGTGGTGAAAGGGTGAATAGACCGTTTTGTGTAGCAATCCATTCTTTCAGAATGTTTATATTTGTGCGAACTAAATCTCGATTACGACCCATGATGCGAGAACGTGTGGTGGGCTCGAGCCCCCTCGCTGCCAACTCATAACTCAGTGTCCCCGCAGTGATACTCGTATAGTCTTTAAAGCCCCAAGCATCTTCTACAAACTTCTCAGGTGCAACCATCCAGCCAATCCGCAAGCCAGGCAGACCATAAGCCTTAGACAAGCCACAGGTGGTTACAACCTTGTCGTAGCTACCCCAAAAGCTTTCAATCATCTCACCACTGTGCTCAGTACCTCTATAGATTTCATCTACAAGTAGCCAAGCGCCAACACTATCTGCAAGTTCTATGATGCCCTGACGTGCTTCATCACTTAGCAAAATGCCAGTTGGGTTATTAGGATTACAAAGTGCTATCAGTTTGGTTTTTGGTGTCACTTGCATAGCAAGTTCAGCAAGGTCAGGCTGCCAGCCAGTATCTTCACGCAAGTGAAAGCCTTTAAGCGTCACACCCCAAGTCTCTGCAAGACCTTTAATCTGTACATAATTGGGAAGCATATAGACAACTTCATCACCTGCTTCAATCAAACCCCAAGTTGCTAAAAAGTTAGCCTCAATCGTGCCGTTGGTCACTAAAATGTTATCTATAGACGGGTTGTTATAGAGCAAAGCAATGCGCTCACGTAGTAACTCTGGACCGTTTGTCTGAGCATAAATCAGCTCTGTATTGAGGAAGTCCTCGTAATCTTCTTGCGCTAAAATATCACTTACTTTTAAAGGGTGAACACCACTTTCAGATAGGTTGTAATCAACATGATGTTCGTAAAGAGATTGCCATCTTTCAAGCTCAAACTCTGGAATTTTCATAGTATTTAGCCAAAATATAAAGGTTTCCGATTTCGTGTGTATTGGTTCAAGTCAAACTGATTAAATCAAGAATCACACTAGTCGATACACGAAATCTGGTAAACCGTCCAATATTTAGCTGTGCCTCCTAGTAGGAAGCTATTGTAACCTGAAACATTCGCTTAGGGCGATAAGCATACAGATACACGCATCTTGCATTCTAGCCTCAAAGATACAAATGCTTAGGAATACGCACTTCAAATATCGCACCCTTAGAACCGTTTTTTGCTTTTACACTACCCCCATGTAACTCCACAAAGGTACGAACAATCGCTAATCCCAAACCACTACTTTCTTTACCTTTAATATCACGTCGTTCACCTTGAACAAAACGCTCAAAAAGTGTTTCTAATTGATGTTCAGGTATACCTGGTCCTGTATCTTCGACCTTTATTAGATACTCTTCCGCATCTTCTTGTAAAGAAATGCCCACTTCTCCCCCGTCAGGCATCACTTTAAGTGCGTTACTAATCAAATTATGCATCACTTGAGATAGACGGTCACTATCTGCTTCAATGACCGCACGGTCAACACGGTCAACACGGTCAATACTGTCAACACTGTTGTCAAAGCTCAAACTAACTTCTTGTCTATCAGCACGTTCTTGCCACTGCAACTTGATACCTTCAAGAAGTTCTTTAAGATCAACCGAATCAGTAGTTAATGACAACTGACCAGCATCTGCTAAAGACAGGGTTCTTAAATCATTCACCAAGCGAGATAGTAAGCCAACTTGGTCGTTCAGTACAGCGAACTCTTTTTGATTTGGTTCTAACAGCCCATCTTGTAAAGCTTCTATTCTAAATTGCATGGTTGCTAGTGGGTTTCTGAGTTCGTGGGCAATATCTGCAATCATCGCTTTACGCTCTTCTTGAGCACTTTCAAGCGACTGTGCCATGTCATTAAATCTGCTGGCTAGCTCTTGTGTTTCTTTTGGTTGTTGGGCAAAGTTTCGCAGTGTTACACGTGAGCTTAAATCACCTGTGGCGATGGTTCCAGCAGCACCAGAGACGGCTTCGAGAGGTTTGGAGAGGGCTCGAGCCAACCACATTGCCAATAGCACACTGACAAGCGAAGCAATCAGAGTGCCAAAAAGCACCCCTTGTCGATTACTATTTCTATAACTACCAAAAAAGGTAAATAACCTTTCATTCAAATTTGCATCTTGCAATTGGGGAACTGCCGTACCTTGCAGTGCAGTTGCAAATTGCCGTTGTAAAGAGGGAGAACTTAAGACTTCTTGTAAATCAACCGCATTTAATTCATTTAATACACTATTTGGGGCAACACCAGCATTGTGGGCAACACCAATATTTGGGGCAACACCAAAGGGTCTGACTGTTGCTAACTCGTTTGCCCCATCAAGACGAATCGCAAATACAGGTTGTTGCGGTACTTGCCGAGGAGGGGGCGGTACTTGTCGAGGAGGTACTAAAGGTGGCTGACCCTGCAAACGAGGTGGCGGTAAACGATTGATATTTGCATTGTCTAAAGTATCAATAGTGTAATCTTGATTCGTTTCTTGTCTAGGAGATCCAGAAGGTCTGGGAGGTCTAGAAGGTCTAACGCCTAAATTGTATTCTCCTAAATCATTCGCCCTACTACTTTGATTATTGCGATTTTGACTATTATCCTGCTTTCCCTGATCTCTTCCATTTCGATCATTTTTCTGGTTATCACCTCTCTGACCGTTTCCCTGATTATTCGACCTAGAATCATTCCTATTTCCTACAGTTGGGAACAAATTTCTAGGACCATAGGGTCTTGTACGCTCCTGAATCATTTCCTTCAATTCTGGGGTAAGTGCATCTATCGCTCGCTTTGTCAAAACACTCTGAGCAAGTGGCACAGCTACAAGTGAAATCACTGTGACTGCCAACATTGCCAAAAATATTCTGATGAACAAACGATT
>CALDTA010000340.1:0-6971 GCA_937924455.1 uncultured Deinococcales bacterium | reverse complement strand
AGTGGCTGCTTTCCCCAAGTAAGCTCAAACAATTCTCAAAACCTCTCTCGCTTTGCTGTAGGTCAGTACATCGGAAATTGGGAAATGACCTCACCAAGGACAGAACAATCGACTGCAACCTTAACCATCAATCAAGCTAGCAATGGCAGTCTTTTTGGCATACTCACTGATGCAACAAACGTCCGCCCAACCATTCAGCTTATTTGTAACCCACTCCAAAACACCCAACTTAGCTGCTTTTTAACAAGCCAAGGCTCAACAACATCGATGACAATGTCAGGTAATGTTGGTGATAGTGGCTTCACAGGACTTTGGCTAGCCAGAGACACTGAAGGAGAAAAAGAGGGAATCTTTAACTTCCAAAGAGTCGTCAGATAGTCCTCTAACGCATAACATCAAAAGTGAATCTCATAAGGCTGTTTATCTGAGTTGATAAGCAGCCTTTTTATGCATACCAACAGATTAATTTACAATGAGTTGCGTCTAAACGCATCAATACCTTAAATTTTATCGTAAGGTATTAAAACAAATGCTACGCTCTAAACAATGACTAGCAGCAGCGGTGAAAGTATACAAATTTTAAATGATAATCAGGCACTTGAATACCTCAAGTTATCTCTAACACCTGGACTCGGCGCTAGAAAGATAAAGATGCTCAGTGAGCATTTTGGCAATGCCGCAGCTATTCTTTCAGCAACAAATCAAGAGCTTGCTGAGGTTTCTGGAGTTGGTCCAAAACTTATACAGGCTATCAACGAACACCGAGATGATACTGAAGCAGAAAAAGAACTAAAACGCGCCAGTCACCTCGGTGTGGATATTATTTCTATTGTAGATAATCGCTATCCTCAAGCGCTGCGTCAAATCTTTGATCCACCACCTGTGATTTACGTTATGGGTGATTTACCTAAGCAGGTGTGTATGAGCTACGAGCATTTAAGGTCCGTGGCTATTGTGGGAACAAGAGATGCAAGCAATTATGGCTTGGACATTAGCAAACAGATGGCAAAGGACTTAGCTAGTGCAGGCATTGCTGTTGTTTCAGGTTTAGCGCTTGGTGTTGATAGCGCAGCGCATAAGGGAACGATAGAAGTAGAGCAAGGGCAGACGGTGGCAGTACTAGGCTCGAGCCTCGACCACATCTACCCAAGCCAAAATCAGCAACTCGTCAAACAAATCCTTGATACTCACGGTGCAATTATCAGTGAGTACCGCATCGGCACAAAACCCCATCCACAAAACTTTCCTGGACGTAACCGCATAATCAATGGTTTAGCAAAAGGTGTGGTCGTTGTTGAAGCAGGTCACCGCTCTGGCGCACTCATCACTGCTGACTATGCCCTCGAAGAAGGGCGTACCGTTTTTGCTGTACCAGGTAGACCTTCAGACAAACATGCCAAAGGCACATTAAAACTAATAAAACAGGGCGCAGTCCTAACGCAATCTGCTGAAGACATTTTTGAAGAATTTGCTTGGGATGGTTTATCTCAAAAATCAGACACATCGGAGCAAAGCAAAGTACAGTTAGCTAAGTTAGATGAATCACAACTTAGCATTATTAAAGCAATTGCAAAACACGGCGAACCACTACTAGATGATCTGATTAGCCTCACACAACTACAAGCACCTACACTTTTACCAAAGTTAAGCATCTTGAGCCTCAAGGGTATCGTCAAAAAATTACCCAATGAGCGCTATATCAATCTGCTAGATACAAGCGTTCTTTAGCCCATTCAAGTATTTGAAAGCCTTTCTAAACCTGAACCTTCTAATCTATAACCAATCCACTCAGATTGTGCAACCGCCCCCATTTTTTCATAAAACTGTATAGCAGGTGTGTTCCAGTCCAACACACGCCACTCAAAGCGGGCACAGTCATTTTCAACAGCAATTTTTGCTAATGCTTCAAAGAGTAATTTGCCAGCACCAAGACCCCGATAGTCGGGAGAAACATACAAATCTTCTAGATACAGACCCTTTTTACCCAACCATGTTGAATAGCTATAAAAGTAAACAGCGAAGCCAATCGCTTTAGCGCTTTGCTCGCATATCAAAGCTTTTGCGACTGCATTTTTCGAAAAAATCGTTTCTCGAATCATAGCTTCATCTGTTTTGACTTCGTGTTCTGCCTTTTCGTAAATAGCTAAATCTCGAATGAATTGCAGGATAGTAGATGCATCAGCTTCTATCGCTTCTCGTACAACAATATTTGCCATATTTATATTTGCCTATATCTCTGCCAAAGCTTTAAGAATCGTTGCACTTGACTGGATGCCTCGGTAATAGTTAATCAAATCAAACTTTTCATTCGGCGAATGTGCTCGGTCATCTTCAAGACCCAAGCCCACTAAAATCACACCCGCTTTCAGCGCTTCTTGAAAGGTTGAAACAACTGGGATTGTGCCTCCTGTACGTGCAAAAATTGTTTCTTTGCCATAGACCTCTGCAAGTGCCTTAGCAGCAGCTTGTACTTCAGGAGAATCCATTGGTGTCAGCGCAGGTTTACCACCATGTAAGTCAATAACCTCGACGCTTAAACCTTCTGGTGCATTGGCTTTTAGAAAATCGCCAAGTAATTTTGTAATCTCGTGGTGGTCTTGATTAGGCACTAAACGACAGGAAATTTTTGCCATTGCTTCACTGGCAATCACCGTTTTTGCACCTTCTCCCTGAAAACCACCAGCTATACCATTGCAGTCAAGCGTTGGACGTGCCCACAATCTTTCAAGCAAGCTGTAATTTTCTTCACCTATCGAAGAGACTACCGTGGCATCCAAAGCGAGTTCATCTGCGAACGCTTTTTCATCAAAAGGTACTCGTTTAAATGCTTCACGCTCTTGCGGTTGAATGTCAATCACAGCATCGTAGAAGCCTGGCACTGCCACTCTCCCCTGCTCATCATGCAAGCTAGCAATCATCTTCGCCAGTCCATTAATAGGGTTAGGCACACCGCCACCAAAAGCGCCTGAGTGCAAATCATGACTAGCTGCTTTTACTCGTACTTCAACATAGCTCAAGCCTTTTAAGCCATAGGTAATCGTTGGTGTTTCTGCTGCAACCATCGCACTGTCTGATATAAGCACCACATCCGCAGCAAGTTTTGCTTTATTCGAAGCAATGAAGTTATCTAGGTTTGGACTACCAATTTCTTCTTCACCTTCAATTAAAAACTTGAGGTTAACTGGCAACTTGCCACTTGTTTTAAAATCACCAGTCTGCAATAAAACTTCAGCACCTTTAATATGAGCGTAAACCTGACCTTTATCATCAGAAGAACCACGGGCAATGATTAAGCCATCTTTGACTACAGGCTCAAATGGGTCAGAATCCCACAGTTCGATTGGGTCAACAGGTTGTACGTCATAGTGCCCATATACCAATACTGTCGGTAAGGCTTCATCTACAAGCATCTCAGCATAAACAACTGGATGCTTAGCAGTCTCGATAACCTCAACCGCAAAACCTAAACGCTTCAACTCTTCCTCTAACCACTGTGCTGCTTTACGAATATCTGCTACATGTTCCAAATCTGTACTAACAGAGGGAATACGTAAAAAATCTATCAACTCTTTTAAATGCTGGTCTTGTTGTTGCTTTGCATAGTCTGTAATAGTGTTCTTTGACATAGCACAATCATACCTAGCTTCAAAATGAAGTTACTTCCATATTTGTCACATAAGTTTTATATAAAAGCCCCATACCTTTAGCACTCATTCATAAATGAAGCCTACCCCTAAATGGGGGTAACAAAGCAATCGATTGCTTTCCTAAACTGGGAGTACTATGTTTTGCCCTATGTTTAGCCTATAGTTTTTAGCCTATAGTTTTTAACATAAAAATACATAAAAATACACGGGGGGCACCCATGAATAAAAAAAAGCGACACCTCGTCTCTAATTCTAAACAAGAGGGACTCGCACTCATATCTATCGTACTGTTTACCGCTTTAGTACTTGCTTCTATTGTCGGTATAACAGCAACGATAGCCTTAACTGCCAAACGTACAACCTCAGACCAAATGATGGCTCTGCGGGCACACTACGCAGCAGAATCAGGTCTTACACTAGCAAGACTAAGGCTAGGTGAATTAGAAGATGTTGTTAATTTAGCTAGGTATCCTAACACACTTACTGCTTTAGATGATCACGCACTAGACTTTTGTGGGCTTTCAAGCTTCACAGATTTCCCTGGTCCTTCTTCTAATTGGACAAATGATCAACGCATCAATGGTCACGACATATGTGAGGCACAACCAGTTGATGCAAGTTTTAGTGCTGCGGATAGATTAAGTATCTTGGATGATTATATTTATCAAACTGATATGCAATCAATTGATATTGCAATGTCACCAAGCGACTATCTAAATGAGTTGTTCTCTACAACCATCAATTCCTCCTTCATATTACAAACAGGTCCAGAAGGTACGGTTAAGTTTGATATTGATTACAATATTTATCCAAAAGCTGTCAGACTACTCCAAGATGCTTTAAGTATGCGTTTTGTATTTGGGCTTGAAGAAGTTGTTGCTACTGGAACCATCATTGCGCCAGATGGCACGATACTCGCTTCACGAAAGCTCGAGCTGCAACCATCAGCCCCAGAGCTTTATCTTGAGGTCAGTAAACCAAGCTTTGCACAATACGGTTACTTTGCTGAAACACGTCTCGCACCTAGTGGTGGTCAGATTTACTTCAAAGATGGTAACAACATTGGTGGACGTGTACACATTAACTACGACGTAGGCTTTTCAGCAGCAAGCACTACAGGTGGTCCACGCTTCACTGGAAAATTTTCGACGACTCAAACAAGTATAGACTGGCATCCTAATAGTGCTATTGTCAATGAAGACCTAATGTTTTTAGGTGGAAGTGAATTTGGGGCAAATTATATCTCTTTGCCCGATAACAACCACATCCAGCGCGATAAAGCACTTGGTGTTACTGGAGTTACAACCGAAGATGATATTTGCCAAGCACTGAATTTAGCTATTGATACTACCCCCGAAGGTTGCCAAGTAGGTGCTTCAGGTGCTGAAGCAATTATTGCAGACGGAATCTACTATGCAGTAGGTGACGGTGCAGACCAACCCAATAGCATTGGTAGCTTATTTACCACTGCTCTAGCTTCATCATTAGGTCAAACTAATCCACTATTTTTTGGCGGCATCTATGTTAAAGGTGATGTTGATAACATTGTCTTTAGTATTGAAAATGGAAGACAAGTTGTTTTGATACAACACCGTAATGGCTCTGAACTTAAATTGCACAAACAAGTGGGCGATGGCTGGGATATCGAAGATTCCGAAATCAATGGTGGTGCTACCGAATCCCTCATCAATAGTTTTAACGGTCTGATTTATGTCGATGGAAAAATAGGCTGCGATAATCGCCGAGCAACATCTGTTTCAGGATATACCGACGATCTGAGAAAAGACATCAAAGCACACTACGCTGATGGTGAACCCATGTGTGCAGACGCTGAAGATGGTTTAAAAGGTGACGGTACAAATCAAGCAGATATTCAAGAAGACTTCATGGTCACCGTTACTGCAACAGGCAATGTCAATATAAAAGAAGATATAACCTATTCTGTTATTTCTCAGTGCGCTAGCAAACCCGAAGATACTTTTAACATACTAGGTGTCTTTACACCTGGCGGCAATATTAAAGTTGATGGACCTGACAATAGCGACTTAACTATTCACGGTGCCTATATGGCATCAAAAGTTGACCACGGTTTCGGAACACTTGACTACCGTACATATACCAGAGGATCAAATGTTGACATTGTTCTACACGGTAGCGTTATTCACCACACAGACCAAGCTGTTGGTACTTTTAACTCAGCTACAGGTCAAAACGTTACTGGTTACGGACGTGATTGGACTTTCGACTGTCGCCTAAGTAACGGATTTGCGCCTCCATTTTTCCCAACACAAAACGAGTGGGATAAACTCACAAGCTTCAACGGTTTAAACAACCGTAGTACATGGCGTTTGAGGTAATTGTCATATGAATTCATACAACCATTCAAAAGCAATACAAAGCCCACTACAAAATAAGGCTAAACAAAAACGGTCTAAAAGTGGCTTCACCCTAATCGAGCTAATTGTGGTCATCGCAATCATGGCACTTGTCATACCACTAGTTGGCAATAGTATGCGAAAACTCTTAAGCCAAACACAGGTAAGAGAAGCACAAACACAGCTTGTTGCCGATCTGACTAAAGCCAAGACTGCCTCCATTCGTTTCAGTTCACCTGTAACTGTTAGCTTTAGCGAAAACTCCTATACTATGACGCAGCAAAATCCCTTTTCACAACAAACCGTTATGGTCAGAAATGGAGCACAACTCAGCTTCTATAAATCTGATGGCTCCTTTGGAACTGCAACCACTGACATCGAATTTAAAAGCCCATATGGAGAAGTCTCACTACCAAGTGATGACCAAGGTTGGCAAATAAGAATAGCAAAGGGTAATCAAGACTATTTCGTGAAAATTGTTGGCTTGACTGGAAAGGTGATTGTAAACAATGAACAATAAGAAAGAACAAGGTTTGACAATCATTGAAGTCATTATTGCTGTTGGCTTGATTACCATCGTAAGCGTAGCTAGCATTTCTGGACTTTTAAGATTATCTAAAATAATGGGTGATAGCCAAAGCACTATCGAAACAAATACAGTTAGTCAAGCGATTATCGAAAGCTTTCATAATCAATGGCGCTCATATTCTTACAGACCTAATCCAGATCAAAAAGTTCCTATCAACAAAGAAAACGTAGAAATATGGGAAAGGAATGTTACAGCCAGAGAAATGTTCGACAAAAACTGTATAGCTACCGATTTACTGACGGATTCACAGTATCAACTTTATGTAGACTATCAAAACACTTTATCTATTACTGCAATGGATCGTGACTTTCAACAAGCTATGCCTATGACAATTAACTTTGAAAATACCGCAAATGACTG